>NZ_JACAOM010000141.1:0-18736 GCF_013386245.1 Pseudomonas sp. 21615526
AAATCGCAGGCAATAAAAAACCGACCCTGGGGTCGGTTTTTTAACAAGCTTATCGCTTAGGCTGCAGCAGCAAGGTTCAGAGCCTTGATGTGGCCATTCAGACGACCTTTATGGCGAGCAGCTTTGTTCTTGTGGATGATGCCTTTATCGGCCATACGGTCGATAACTGGCACAGCCAGAACGTAAGCAGCTTGAGCTTTTTCAGCGTCTTTTGCGTCAATGGCTTTAACTACATTCTTGATGTAGGTACGAACCATGGAACGCAGGCTGGCGTTGTGGCTGCGACGCTTCTCAGCCTGTTTTGCACGTTTTTTGGCGGAAGGTGTGTTGGCCACCGTCGAGCTCCTCGAAAGACTTTTTAGGAAATAGCAAACAAAATAGGCCGCGAATCATGCCGATGAGTTGAAGTCTTGTCAAGGGCGTGTGATGCGAACTGCTGAGTGGTCGATCTTAAGAGGCGGGTGATTTATTTCCGGCGCTTGACCTGTAAACTCGCGAGCTTTGGCTCTGTGCTTGTTGCAGGCGCGGAGTATCGCATATGTGGGCCGTTTGTTCGCCTGCTCTTTATCTATAGGCAAAAACTCTTTCAATGAATCTGCTCAAATCGTTGGCCGCTGTCAGCTCTATCACTATGATTTCCCGGGTTCTGGGGTTTGTGCGTGACACGCTGCTGGCGCGTATTTTTGGCGCTAGCATGGCCACGGATGCCTTCTTTATTGCCTTTAAACTGCCCAACCTGCTGCGGCGGATCTTCGCCGAGGGGGCTTTTTCCCAGGCATTCGTGCCGATTCTGGCGGAGTACAAGGCCCAGCAAGGCGAGGAGGCGACCCGCACCTTCATTGCCTATGTTTCGGGTTTGCTGACGTTGGTGCTGACGCTGGTGACGATCGCCGGGATGCTCGCCGCGCCCTGGGTGATCTGGGCCACG
The DNA here is from genome assembly GCF_013386245.1 of Pseudomonas sp. 21615526. NCBI lineage: Bacteria > Pseudomonadati > Pseudomonadota > Gammaproteobacteria > Pseudomonadales > Pseudomonadaceae > Pseudomonas > Pseudomonas sp. 21615526. The sequence goes on from NZ_JACAOM010000141.1 coordinate 929, forward strand.
GCACCCGGTTTTGCCAATACACCGGAAAAATTCGCCCTGACCACTGATCTGTTGCGGGTGACCTTTCCTTATATATTGCTGATTTCCCTGTCGTCCCTGGCCGGGGCGATCCTCAATACCTGGAACCGTTTCTCGGTGCCGGCCTTCGTGCCGACCCTGCTTAACGTCAGCATGATTATTTTTGCGCTGTTCCTGACACCGTATTTCGATCCGCCTGTGATGGCCCTCGGCTGGGCGGTCCTGGCTGGTGGCCTGGCACAACTGCTGTACCAGCTGCCGCACCTGAAGAAAATCGGCATGCTCGTGCTGCCGCGTTTGAATCTCAAGGACACCGGCGTCTGGCGGGTGATGCGCAACATGCTGCCGGCCATCCTCGGGGTTTCCGTCAGCCAGATTTCCCTGATCATCAACACCGCCTTCGCCTCGCTGCTGGTCTCGGGTTCGGTGTCGTGGATGTACTACGCCGACCGTCTGATGGAATTGCCGTCCGGCGTGCTCGGCGTGGCACTCGGCACCATCCTGCTGCCAACGCTGTCGCGCACCTATGCCAGCAAAGACCGCCACGAATATTCGCGGATTCTCGACTGGGGCCTGCGCCTGTGCTTCGTGCTGGTGCTGCCGTGTGCCGTGGCCCTGGGGTTGCTCGCCGAGCCACTGACGGTCGCGCTGTTCCAGTACGGCCAGTTCACTGCGTTTGACGCCTCGATGACCCAGCGTGCGCTGATCGCCTATTCCGTCGGCCTGCTGGGCATTATCGTGATCAAGGTGCTGGCCCCCGGCTTTTATGCTCAACAAAACATCCGTACCCCGGTAAGGATCGCAATCTTCACCCTGGTGGTTACCCAACTGCTCAACCTGGCGTTCATCGGTCCGCTGAAGCATGCCGGGCTGGCGCTGGCGATCAGTGTGGGGGCCTGCATCAACGCCGGGCTGCTGTTTTATCAGCTGCGTAAACAGAAAATGTTCCAGCCTCAGGCGGGCTGGGGCTCGTTTGCGCTCAAGTTGGTGGTGGCGGTGGGGACGATGGCCGCGGTACTGCTGGGCCTGATGCACTTCATGCCGGCCTGGGAGCAGGGCCATATGCTCGAGCGCTTCATGCGCCTGGGAGCGTTGGTGGCGGCTGGTGTGCTGGTGTACTTCGGCATGTTGCTGCTGATGGGCTTCCGCTTGCGGGATTTCAATCGCAAGTCGCTGAGCTAGAGACTTTTCGTCGATAAGACGGTTGTTTTATCGATTCGCGCAAATGGCCTGCGCTGTTGCCTGTCGTCCGGGGCCGGGTGTGGTTATAATCGACCACTTTATGAGCAAGAAGCGCGTTATGCAGCTGGTTCGAGGTCTCCACAACCTGCGCCCCCAGCATCGGGGCTGCGTCGCCACTATTGGCAACTTTGACGGTGTTCACCGTGGCCACCAGGCTATCCTGGCCCGCCTGCGTGAGCGTGCGGTTGAGTTGGGCGTGCCCAGCTGCGTGGTGATTTTTGAACCACAGCCGCGAGAATTCTTTACCCCGCAGACGGCGCCGGCGCGTCTGGCCCGCCTGCGGGACAAGCTGCAACTGCTGGCTGAAGAAGGTGTGGACCGCGTCCTCTGCCTGGCTTTCAACCAGCGCTTGCGCAGCCTCAGCGCCGCCGAGTTCGTCGACCGTATCCTGGTGGACGGCCTCGGCGTGCAGCATCTGGAGGTCGGCGACGACTTCCGTTTCGGTTGCGACCGGGTAGGGGATTTCGATTTCCTGCAGCAGGCCGGCGTCACCCAGGGTTTTACCGTCGAAGCCGCGCAAACCGTCGAACTGGACGGCCTGCGCGTGAGCAGTACCCAGGTGCGTAACGCCCTGGCCGCTGCCGACTTCGCCTTGGCCGAGCGTTTGCTCGGTCGCCCGTTCCGGATTGCCGGGCGGGTGCTGCACGGCCAGAAGCTGGCGCGCCAACTGGGCACGCCAACCGCCAACGTGCAGCTCAAGCGCCGTCGTGTGCCACTGACCGGGGTTTACCTGGTGAGTGTCGACATCGACGGCCAATCGTGGCCCGGAGTCGCCAACATAGGCGTCAGGCCCACGGTTGCAGGTGATGGCAAAGCCCACCTGGAAGTTCACCTTTTGGATTTTGCCGGTGATTTGTATGACCGGCGTTTGACGGTGGCTTTCCACCAAAAGCTGCGTGAAGAGCAGCGTTTCGCCTCCCTGGAGGCGTTGAAAACGGCGATCAATGCGGATGTCGCCGCCGCCCGTGCACTAGCCGCACCTAGCGCCCATCGCTAATGAAGAGCCTTAAATGACCGACTATAAAGCCACGCTAAACCTTCCGGACACCGCCTTCCCAATGAAGGCCGGCCTGCCACAGCGCGAACCGCAGATCCTGCAGCGCTGGGACAGTATTGGCCTGTACGGAAAGTTGCGCGAGATTGGCAAGGATCGTCCGAAATTCGTCCTGCACGACGGCCCTCCTTATGCCAACGGCACGATTCACATCGGTCATGCGCTGAACAAGATTCTCAAGGACATGATCATCCGCTCGAAAACCCTTTCGGGTTTCGACGCGCCTTATGTCCCGGGCTGGGACTGCCACGGCCTGCCGATTGAACACAAGGTCGAAGTGACCTACGGCAAGAACCTGGGCGCGGATAAAACCCGCGAACTGTGCCGTGCCTACGCCACCGAGCAGATCGAAGGGCAGAAGTCCGAATTCATCCGCCTGGGTGTGTTGGGCGACTGGGCCAACCCGTACAAGACCATGAACTTCAAGAACGAGGCCGGTGAAATCCGTGCCTTGGCCGAAATCGTCAAGGGCGGTTTCGTGTTCAAGGGCCTCAAGCCCGTGAACTGGTGCTTCGATTGCGGCTCGGCCCTGGCTGAAGCCGAAGTCGAGTACGAAGACAAGAAGTCCTCGACCATCGACGTGGCCTTCCCGATCGCCGACGAAGCCAAACTGGCGCAAGCCTTCGGTCTGGCGAGCCTGGCCAAGCCAGCCTCTATTGTGATCTGGACCACCACCCCGTGGACCATCCCGGCCAACCAGGCGCTGAACGTGCACCCGGAATTCACCTACGCCCTGGTGGACGTCGGTGACAAACTGCTGGTGCTGGCTGAAGAGCTGGTGGAGGCGTGCCTGGCCCGCTACAACCTGCAAGGCTCGGTGATCGCGACCACTACCGGGTCCGCGCTGGAACTGATCAACTTCCGTCACCCGTTCTACGACCGCCTGTCGCCAATCTACCTGGCCGAGTACGTTGAACTGGGCGCCGGCACCGGCGTGGTTCACTGCTCGCCTGCCTATGGCGTAGACGACTTCGTGATCTGCAAGCAGTACGGCCTGGTCAACGACGACATCATCAATCCCGTGCAAAGCAACGGCGTGTACGTGCCGTCCCTGGAATTCTTCGGTGGCCAGTTCATCTTCAAGGCCAACCCGGCGATCGTCGACAAGCTGGCGGAAGTCGGTGCGCTGCTGCACACCGAAACCATCACCCACAGCTACATGCACTGCTGGCGTCACAAGACCCCGCTGATCTACCGTGCCACTGCGCAGTGGTTTATCGGTATGGACAAAGAGCCGACCAGCGGCGAAACCCTGCGCAAGCGTGCGATCAAGGCGATCGAAGACACCAAGTTCGTTCCGGCCTGGGGCCAGGCGCGCCTGCACTCGATGATCGCCAACCGTCCGGACTGGTGCATCTCCCGCCAGCGCAACTGGGGCGTGCCGATCCCGTTCTTCCTGAACAAGGAAAGCGGCGAGTTGCACCCACGTACCGTCGAGCTGATGGAAGAGGTTGCCCAGCGCGTTGAACAAGAGGGCATCGAAGCCTGGTTCAAGCTGGACGCCGCCGAGCTGCTGGGCGACGAAGCGCCGCTGTACGACAAGATCAGCGACACCCTCGACGTCTGGTTCGACTCGGGTACCACCCACTGGCACGTACTGCGCGGCTCGCACCCGATGGGCCATGAGACCGGCCCGCGTGCCGACCTGTACCTGGAAGGTTCGGACCAACACCGTGGCTGGTTCCACTCCTCGCTGCTGACCGGTTGCGCGATCGACGATCACGCCCCGTACCGCGAGCTGCTGACCCACGGTTTCACCGTCGACGAGAACGGTCGCAAGATGTCCAAGTCCCTGGGCAACGTGATCGCGCCGCAAAAGGTCAACGACACCCTGGGCGCCGACATCATGCGCCTGTGGGTCGCCTCTACCGATTATTCGGGCGAGATGGCCGTTTCCGAGCAGATCCTGCAGCGCAGCGCCGATGCCTACCGCCGGATCCGTAATACCGCACGCTTCATGCTGTCGAACCTGACCGGTTTCAACCCGGCCACCGACATCCTGCCGGCCGAGGAAATGCTCGCCCTGGACCGTTGGGCCGTGGACCGTACCCTGTTGCTGCAGCGCGAGCTGCAAGAGCACTACGGCGAATACCGCTTCTGGAACGTCTACTCGAAGATCCACAACTTCTGCGTGCAGGAGTTGGGTGGTTTCTACCTCGACATCATCAAGGACCGCCAGTACACCACCGGCGCCAACAGCAAGGCCCGCCGTTCGGCGCAGACCGCGCTGTACCACATCTCTGAAGCGCTGGTGCGCTGGATCGCCCCGATCCTGGCATTCACCGCCGACGAACTGTGGGAATACCTGCCGGGCGAGCGGAACGAGTCCGTGATGCTCAACACCTGGTACGAAGGCCTGACCGAATTGCCGGCCGACTTCGAGCTGGGCCGCGAGTACTGGGAAGGCGTAATGGCCGTCAAGGTTGCCGTGAACAAGGAGCTGGAAGTGCAGCGCGCGGCGAAGGCCGTTGGCGGCAACCTGCAGGCCGAAGTCACGCTGTTTGCCGAGGAAGGCCTGACCGCTGACCTGGCCAAGCTGAGCAACGAACTGCGCTTCGTCCTGATCACCTCGACCGCCAGCCTGGCGCCGTTTGCCCAGGCGCCTGCAGACGCAGTCGCGACCGAAGTCCCGGGTCTCAAGCTCAAGGTGGTCAAGTCCTCCTTCGCCAAGTGCGCCCGTTGCTGGCACTGCCGTGAAGATGTCGGCGTGAACCCCGAGCATCCGGAAATCTGCGGTCGCTGTGTCGACAACATCTCTGGCGCTGGCGAGGTTCGTCACTATGCCTGAAGCCAGTCGTTTTGGACGCCTGGGCTTGCTCGTGTTGAGCGTGCTGGTGCTGGTCATTGACCAGCTCAGCAAGGCTCACTTCGAAGGCGCCCTGGAGATGTACCAGCAGATCGTGGTGATTCCCGACTACTTCAGCTGGACCCTGGCCTACAACACCGGCGCTGCGTTCAGCTTCTTGGCTGACAGCTCCGGCTGGCAGCGCTGGCTGTTTGCCCTGATCGCCGTGGTGGTCAGTGCCGTGCTGGTAGTCTGGCTCAAGCGCCTGGGGCGTAACGACACCTGGCTGGCCGTTGCGTTGGCGCTGGTGCTGGGTGGCGCATTGGGCAACCTCTACGACCGCATTGCCCTGGGCCATGTGATCGACTTTATTCTGGTGCATTGGCAGAACCGCTGGTACTTCCCGGCGTTCAACTTTGCCGACAGCGCCATCACCGTCGGTGCAATCATGCTGGCGTTGGATATGTTCAAAAGCAAGAAAACCGGAGAGACCGTTCATGACTGAACAGGTATTGGCTGAGCAACGCATTGGCCAGAACACGGAAGTCACCTTGCATTTCGCATTGCGCCTGGAGAATGGCGACACGGTCGACAGCACGTTCGACAAGGCCCCGGCGACCTTCAAGGTCGGCGACGGCAACCTGCTGCCGGGTTTCGAAGCGGCACTGTTCGGTTTCAAGGCCGGCGACAAGCGCAACCTGCAGATCCTGCCGGAAAACGCCTTTGGCCAGTCCAACCCGCAAAACGTGCAGATCATCCCGCGTTCGCAGTTCCAGGACATGGAGCTGTCGGAAGGCTTGCTGGTGATCTTCAACGATGCGGCGAATACCGAGCTGCCGGGTGTGGTGAAAGCCTTTGATGACGCGCAAGTGACCATCGACTTCAACCACCCGTTGGCCGGGAAAACCTTGACCTTTGATGTTGAAATCATCGACGTTAAAGCGCTGTAACTAACGAAATCGGCCTACTGCAGGGGCGAGCTTGTTGGGGCTGCTTCGCGGCCCAGCGGGAGCAAGCGCCCTCGCCACACAAGCTCGATCCTACAGGGCAAGACACGAGGCACAGCATGCAAATCAAACTCGCCAACCCCCGTGGCTTCTGCGCCGGCGTGGACCGGGCGATCGAAATCGTCAACCGCGCCCTGGAAGTTTTCGGGCCGCCGATTTACGTGCGCCATGAAGTCGTCCACAACAAGTTTGTGGTCGAAGACCTGCGCAGCCGCGGGGCCATCTTCGTTGAAGAACTGGACCAGGTGCCGGACGACGTTATCGTCATCTTCAGCGCTCACGGCGTTTCCCAGGCGGTACGCACCGAAGCAGCAGGCCGTGGCCTGAAAGTGTTCGACGCCACCTGCCCGCTGGTGACCAAGGTGCACATCGAGGTCGCGCGCTACAGCCGTGATGGTCGTGAATGCATCCTGATCGGCCACGCCGGTCACCCGGAAGTCGAAGGCACCATGGGCCAGTACGATGGCAGCAATGGTGGGGCGATCTACCTGGTGGAAGACGAAAAAGACGTCGCTGCATTGCAGGTGCACAACCCTGAAAAGCTGGCTTTCGTTACCCAGACCACCTTGTCCATGGACGACACCAGCCGCGTCATCGATGCCTTGCGCTCGCGCTTCCCGGCCATCGGCGGTCCACGCAAGGATGACATCTGCTACGCCACCCAGAACCGCCAGGATGCGGTCAAGCAATTGGCCGACGAATGCGATGTTGTGCTGGTGGTGGGGAGCCCCAACAGCTCCAACTCCAACCGCCTGCGCGAACTGGCCGAGCGCATGGCCACCCCGGCCTACCTGATCGATGGTGCCGAAGACATGCAGCGCAGCTGGTTCGACGGTGTCGAACGCATTGGCATCACTGCCGGAGCCTCGGCCCCGGAAGTCCTGGTGCGTGGCGTTATTCAGCAACTGCAGGCCTGGGGCGCCACGGGCGCTGATGAACTGGCTGGCCGTGAAGAGAACATCACTTTCTCCATGCCCAAGGAGCTGCGGGTTCGTTCGCTGCTCTGAGGCCCGGAGTGCCGGCATAGCCCCGGCACAAAGCCTGCTCGGTCTTGTTACTGCGCAGGCTGATACGCCCGCTGGCGGCCAGCACTATTTGATACAGGCTCAGTTGCTGGTCCGTCGCACACACGTGGACGGTGCCGGCGCTGAATGCCCCTGCTGACAGCAGCGGTTCACCCAGGCTGCTGAAGCGTATCTGGGTTCTCACCGGCGTATTCCCCACAATCGGTATCTGCCCACTGTCCTGGCGCTCCAGCAGCACCGGGTTTTTGTCGTCCAGATGGCCGCGACCGTTCAGGTCCAGTATCACCCTCCAGCCCCGGCTCCAGTCATCGTCCAATGCATGGATAACCACCGTGCGATTGCGTGCGATGGCTTCTGTGCGGGCATAACGCAGTCCGCCGGCAAGGGATTCGGCGGCGCTCTGGCGTCGTTGCGACTCGAGCAGCCCCTTGAGGCTCGGCACTGCCAGATTGGCCAGGATGCCGCTCAGGAACAGGCCGAGTATCAGCTCAATCAGCGAGAAACCTCGTTGTTTCATGGGCCGTCCCTCCGTGGACGCGGTGTGCTTTTTCAGTCGGTGCCGGATGGCAGACATAGTTATAGCGCCCAGTCCGGCGGGTCGAATGGTGGCCATTCTGTCCAAAGTATTTCGCTTTGTTCCGGGGGGCAGCGCCCAGGCAATACCGGCGCTAGTCTTGCGTCGCACAGCAGGTTTGCGCTGCTTTCTGATGACCTTCGACATGGATGGCGATGGTAATGAACGCTTTTCCCGTAACGCCCCACCCGCAACCGACCCAGGCCGGAATGACGCTGATCGAGGTCCTGGTATCTGTGCTGATCCTCGCTGTCGGCCTGCTAGGGGCGGCAGTCATTCAGCTCAATGCATTGAAATATACCGACAGTTCCAGGATGACCAGTCAGGCCAGTTTCATTGCCTACGACATGCTCGACCGGATCCGCGCCAATTCGGGTGCTGATTACTCCTGGGGCCAGGGTGAACGCGCGCCCTCCAGCACCTCGGTCGCGAGTGTGCGTGATCTGGACCTGCACGACTTTGAAGCGAATATCGCCGGGTTCGCCGGGGAAAGCGCCAAGGGGTCGGTTGCGGTCAATCAGCGAGAAGTGACCATCAGCATCAGTTGGGACGACTCCCGTGGAGCGAAGGCTCAAGGCACTCGGGAAACATTCACCCTGACCAGCCGGATTGCAGTCGACCCGAGGGTGTTGCCATGAGAGGTCCAGTGTGCGGTTTCAGCTTGGTAGAGATGCTGCTGGCATTGGCCCTCGGCCTGATGTTGATCCTGGGGGTGACCCAGATTGCACTCAGCTCCCGAACCACTTATGCCAGCCAGAGTGCGGCTTCGCTGTTGCAGGATGATGCACGGTTCGCCCTTGGCAAGCTGATTCAGGAAATACGCCAGGCGGGCATGTTTGGCTGCTTGTCCGCTGCATCAATCAGCAACGCTCCCGCAGGTTTTGATCGTCCCATTGGATGGGGTACCACCGGCAGTTCCCGGTCCCTGACGCTGGTGACCGCCGACGTCGGGGAGGGTGGCAGCAAGCCGGACTGGACGGTGCTTTCCGATTGCACCGGTTCTGCCCACGCCTATGTTGGAAGCGCGCCGGCAGCGACGCCCGGGCAAATCCATTTCCCTCTGCGCAAGCTGACCTACACCTTTGAGGGCGGGCAGTTGAAGTTCAGCACGCTGGCGGCCCCGAGCAAAGCGGTGCTGGTGGATAACGTGGGGGCATTCGATATCAGTTTCGGCGTGGCCGACAAGCCTGGCTCAACGGTTGTCAGCCGATATGACCCCAACCCCGGCGATGAGTCGCTCATCCGCAGCGTGCGGATTCTGCTGACACTTCAGGATCCAAATGGGTTGGTGAAAGACCAGGCCTACAGCGTGGTCGCGGCACTACGTAATCGCCTGGAGTAGTGTGCCCATGGGTTATTACCTCTCCCGTTCGAGGCAGGCAGGCATGGTTTTGCTGATCAGCCTGGTATTCCTGCTGCTGTTGGCACTCCTCGGATTGTCTTCGATGCAGGGAGCAATCTCGCAAGAAAAAATTACCGGCAGCCTTCGGCAGCGCAACCAGTCGTTTCAGCAGGCCGAAAGCGGCCTCAGGCTTGGCGAGTCTTTGGTGCAGGCGTCAGGTTTCGCCCTGCGCCCTTGCCACTCGACGGCTGCGTGCGCGCCACCTGCCGAATCGGTTTCGGTAGTGGGGCCGGGGACGAATCCCGTATCGACTGTGACCTGGATAGGGATGAAAGACGGCGTCTACGGTATTCAAAACCTGGGGCCGGGAACGGGTTTTGCTCAGCTCCCGGCAGAGGCCCAGGCCACGGTCTATCGCGTGACATCAGTGGGCGTCAGTGGGCACTCACGCTCCGTCCTGGAGTCTGTGTATGCCCGTGTGGGCAGCGGACCCGGCGAGCGTTTCCGAAGAATCATGTGGCGACAACTTCAATAAGTGAGCAGCGCGATGGGCAAGGATTGCACAGGCTTCACCCTGATCGAATTACTGATCGCCGTGGCGATCGTCGGACTCCTGGCGGGCGTCGCCTATCCCGGGTATCTCAGCCATATGAAAAAGGTCTATCGCGCGGAAATTGCCGGGTTGCTGAGTGAGCAGGCACAGTACCTTGAGCGCTATTACGCGAGGAACGGCACTTTTATTGATGCAACTGGCGTCATCGCCGGCAATGATCGCTATAGAATCACCCCTGCATTGAACCCTCAGGATTTCGTTCTGCTTGCCACGCCGGCAATTGACTCGGTGATGGCGGGCGATCCCTGTGCCGCCTTCAGCCTGAGCAGTACCGGTGCGCGAAGCAATCCGGGAGCCGCGCCTGATATGACGCGCAAGGCGTGCTGGGGGCAATGATGAGGAAGCTGGACGATTGGGCGCCGGGCGTGCCTTTTTCTTTTTATCGGCTGGATCGAACAATGGCTAAGCAACAGCAAGTAGTGGTTGTGGGTGGTGGGGTAATCGGGTTGTTGACGGCGTTCAACCTGGCGACCCAAGGGCAAGCGGTTGTGTTGCTGGATCGTTCGGCGGTCGGTCAGGAGTCTTCCTGGGCCGGCGGCGGCATTGTCTCCCCGCTCTACCCGTGGCGCTACAGCCCGGCCGTGACGGCCCTGGCGCACTGGTCCCAGGATTTTTACCCGCAACTGGCAGAGCGTCTGTTCGCGGCTACTGGCATTGACCCGGAAGTTCACACCACCGGCCTGTATTGGCTGGACCTGGATGATGAAACCGAGGCGCTTGCCTGGGCAGCCCGCGAAGGGCGCCCGCTGAGCAAGGTGGATGTTTCAGCTGCCCATGACGCTGTGCCGGTGCTGGGTGCCGGGTTTTCCCAGGCGATCTATATGGCGGATGTGGCCAATGTGCGTAATCCGCGGTTGGTCAAATCCCTCAAGGCGGCCTTGTTGGCCCTGCCGGGCGTGACGATTCACGAGCAGTGTGCGGTTGATGGGTTTATTCAGCAGGGCGGCAAGGTTGTTGGGGTGAATACGGCGCTCGGGCCGATCCATGGCGATCAGGTAGTGCTGGCCGCCGGCGCCTGGAGCGGTGAGTTGCTGGGCCGCCTGGGGCTTGAGTTGCCCGTGGAGCCGGTCAAGGGGCAGATGATCTTGTACAAGTGTGCGTCGGACTTCTTGTCGTGCATGGTCCTGGCCAAGGGGCGTTATGCGATTCCCCGGCGGGATGGGCACATTCTGATTGGTAGCACGCTGGAGCACGAGGGGTTCGACAAGACGCCCACCGACTCTGCACTGGAAAGCCTGAAAGCCTCTGCCGTCGAGTTGATTCCGGCCCTGGCCGATGCCGAAGTGGTGGGGCATTGGGCCGGTTTGCGGCCCGGCTCGCCGGAGGGCATTCCGTATATTGGCAAGGTGCCAGGTTTCGACGGGCTGTGGCTCAACTGCGGGCATTACCGCAACGGCCTGGTGCTGGCGCCGGCGTCCTGCCAACTGTTTGCCGATTTGTTGCTGGGGCATGAGCCGATCATTGATCCGGCCCCGTATGCGCCGGCAGGCCGAATCAACGCTGGATAGATTTCGGCCCTTGCTCCAGATGCGCCTGGGTGCAATACCATTCCTGGCGCAGGCTCAAGGCTCGATCCTGTGGCAGGTGAAGGCCACAGTGGGCGCAACGAACCATCTGGATCGGGCCCTGTTCGCTGGGCCGCTGCTGTTTGGCGGCCGGACTTTTGAATTTGCGCCAAAACCATACCGCGGCAGCAATAACGGCGATCCAGAACAGTAGACGAACCATGGTGGGCAGCTTCTCGACAAGGAATCCCGCAGTTTAGCCAAGGACGTGATGGGCGCACAGCGCAATTATGCAGCGCAATAAAAAAGGGAGCTCCGAAGAGCTCCCTTTTTGCATCGCGGCGAACAATCAGTCAAAGATACCGAAAGTCATGTAGCTGAACCACGAGCGATCTTCGTTGTTGCCCAGGGCTTGAGGCCCTTGCTCTTCGATGATGTCGCCGTTTTCGTCACGCGGCTTGAGGTCCGATGGAATCGAATCCTTGGCGTCCTGGTATTGCTTGATGATGTCCTGGTTGGCGCGGGTTTCGCCCGGCGGCAGCGGTGGACGGGACTCGATCAGGCCCAGGGTGTACTTGCTCAACCACGAGCGGTTGTCCGCTTCGGCAACCTGCGGTACGAACTGGCCGTCCTTCAGGCTTGGGTGGTCCGGGTAGTTGAGCTTCAGGGTTTCCAGGCTGGTGGCCGCCAGGGCGTCCAGGTGCAGGCGCTGGTAAGCCTCGGTCATCACGGCCAGGCCGTCACCCACCGATGGGGTTTCCTGGAAGTTTTCCACTACGTAACGGCCACGGTTCGCGGCAGCGACATACGCCTGGCGGGTCAGGTAGTAGTCGGCTACGTGGATCTCGTAGGAAGCCAGCAGGTTGCGCAGGTAGATCATGCGCTGCTTGGCGTCCGGCGCGTAGCGGCTGTTGGGGTAGCGGCTGGTCAGCTGGGCGAACTCGTTGTAGGAGTCGCGGGCAGCGCCCGGGTCACGCTTGGTCATGTCCAGCGGCAGGAAGCGCGCCAGCAGGCCAACGTCCTGGTCAAACGAGGTCAGGCCCTTGAGGTAGTAGGCGTAGTCCACGTTCGGATGCTGCGGGTGCAGGCGGATAAAACGCTCGGCGGCGGACTTGGCAGCTTCCGGCTCGGCGTTCTTGTAGTTGGCGTAGATCAGCTCGAGCTGGGCCTGGTCGGCGTAACGCCCGAACGGATACCGCGACTCCAGTGCCTTCAGTTTTGCCGTGGCGCTGGTGTAGCTGTGGTTGTTCAGGTCGGTCTGAGCTTGTTGGTACAGCTCGACCTCGCTCAGGTTTTCGTCGACGACTTCCTTTGTTGACGAGCAAGCAGCAGTCATGGCGAGGATGGCGATCAGCAGCAGGTGTTTCACTTGCATGGCGGCTTGCGTCCCTATGACGGCCGCTGTCTTGGGCGGGGCCGTCCTGTTATGATGAGCGCCCCTTGGAAAGCCTCGGGGCAAAAGACGCCGTATTTAACCACAAGCGCGCAGCCGAAACCAAAGGCTGTGCCACGCCTAGTCTGAGCATGTCCGATAAAATTGAACTTCGCGCAGAGGTGCCGTCCGAATTGGGCGGCCAACGCCTCGATCAAGTCGCCGCACAATTATTCGCTGAGCACTCGCGCTCGCGCCTTTCCGCCTGGATCAAAGACGGCCGCCTGACTGTGGATGGAGCGGTTATCCGCCCGCGAGACATAGTCCATGGTGGTGCGATTCTTGAGCTGACTGCCGAGCAGGAAGCCCAGGGAGAATGGATCGCCCAGGACATTGAACTGGACATCGTCTACGAAGACGACGACATCCTGGTGATCAACAAACCTGCCGGCCTGGTGGTTCACCCGGCCGCCGGCCACGCTGATGGCACGCTGCTCAATGCCTTGTTGCACCACGTGCCGGACATCATCAATGTCCCGCGCTGCGGCATCGTGCACCGCCTGGACAAGGACACCACCGGCCTCATGGTGGTAGCCAAGACCATTCAGGCGCAGACGCAGCTGGTCACACAACTGCAGAGCCGCAGCGTCAGCCGGATCTACGAATGCATCGTGATCGGCGTGGTAACCGCCGGTGGCAAAATCAATGCCCCGATCGGCCGCCACGGCCAGCAGCGCCAGCGCATGGCGGTGATGGAAGGCGGCAAGCAAGCCGTCAGCCACTACCGCGTGCTTGAGCGTTTCCGCTCCCACACTCACGTGCGGGTAAAGCTGGAAACCGGTCGTACCCACCAGATTCGGGTGCACATGGCGCACATCAACTTCCCGTTGGTCGGAGATCCGGCCTACGGTGGGCGCTTCCGCATTCCGCCGGCGGCCAGTGCAACCATGGTTGATTCGCTGAAAACCTTCCCGCGCCAGGCGCTGCATGCACGCTTCCTGGAGCTGGATCATCCGACGAGCGGTAAACGGATGAGCTGGGAATCGCCACTCCCAGACGATTTTGTCTGGTTGTTGTCGCTGCTCAAGCAGGATCGCGAGGCGTTTATCGGATGAGTGACTGGCTGATTCCTGACTGGCCCGCGCCGGCCGGGGTGAAAGCCTGCGTTACTACCCGTGCGGGCGGCGTCAGCGTGGCGCCGTTCGACAGCCTAAATCTCGGCGATCATGTCGAGGACAGCCTCGATGCCGTGCTCGAAAATCGCCGTCGTCTCTGCGCTGCCTTCAATATCCAGCCCGCCTGGTTGCGCCAGGTTCACGGTGTGGTTGTCGTCGAGGCGGATCCCGGCCGGACTGCCGAAGCCGATGGCAGTTGGACCAGCACTCCGGGCATCGCCTGCACTTCGATGACGGCTGATTGCCTGCCTGCCTTGTTTTGCAATCGCGCCGGTACCCGCGTCGCGGCAGCCCATGCCGGCTGGCGTGGCCTGGCCGCTGGCGTATTGGAAGCGACCGTTGAAAGCCTGGATACCGAGCCTGCCGACGTATTGGTGTGGCTGGGGCCGGCCATCGGTCCGCAAGCCTTTGAAGTCGGCCCGGAAGTGCGTGAAGCCTTTATGCAGCAACTTCCGGAAACGATTGAGGCGTTCGTGCCCAGTCAGAACCCGGGCAAGTTCATGGCCGACATTTACCAACTGGCTCGCCTGCGGCTTGCCGCCCGCGGCGTCACTGCCGTGTACGGTGGTGGCTTGTGCACCGTGACGGATCCCCGCTTCTATTCCTACCGTCGCAGCCCGCGCACCGGTCGGTTTGCCTCCCTTGTCTGGCTTGAACGCTAGACTCCTTTGACTTGGGTCAATCCTGACGCAAGTCAGCGGTCGCCCGCTTGAATCTTCCAGAATCCACCCCATCTATAAGGGTATCTGGCAGGTTTCTTCATTCAGGATGTGTTTGTTCATAGCTCCGGCCTGCTCAAAAGGAAGGTGACTAATGCGTATTGATCGTTTAACCAGCAAATTGCAGTTGGCTTTATCTGACGCCCAATCTCTGGCGGTTGGCCTGGATCATCCGGCCATCGAGCCTGCGCACTTGATGCAAGCGCTCCTGGAGCAGCAAGGCGGTTCCATCAAACCCTTGCTGATGCAGGTGGGCTTCGACGTCAACAGCCTGCGCAAGGAGTTGAGCAAAGAGCTCGACCAACTGCCGAAAATCCAAAACCCGACTGGCGACGTGAACATGTCCCAGGATCTGGCGCGTCTGCTTAACCAGGCGGATCGACTGGCGCAGCAAAAGGGTGACCAGTTCATCTCCAGTGAAGTGGTGCTGCTCGCCGCGATGGACGACAACAGCAAACTTGGCAAATTGTTGCTGGGCCAGGGCGTGAGCAAAAAAGCTCTGGAAAACGCCATCAACAACCTGCGCGGCGGCGAGGCGGTAAATGACCCTAACCACGAGGAGTCCCGCCAGGCGCTGGACAAATACACCGTCGACCTGACCAAGCGCGCCGAAGAAGGCAAGCTTGACCCGGTGATCGGTCGTGACGACGAAATTCGTCGCACCATCCAGGTCCTGCAGCGTCGCACCAAGAACAACCCGGTGCTGATCGGCGAACCTGGCGTGGGTAAAACCGCGATTGCCGAAGGCCTGGCCCAGCGCATCATCAATGGTGAAGTGCCGGACGGCCTTAAAGGCAAGCGCCTGCTGTCCCTGGACATGGGGTCGCTGATTGCCGGCGCCAAGTTCCGTGGCGAGTTCGAAGAGCGCCTCAAATCCCTGCTGAACGAACTGTCGAAGCAGGAAGGGCAGATCATTCTGTTTATCGACGAACTGCACACCATGGTCGGCGCCGGTAAAGGCGAAGGCTCGATGGACGCGGGCAACATGCTCAAGCCGGCACTGGCGCGGGGCGAGTTGCATTGCGTGGGTGCGACCACGCTGAACGAATACCGCCAGTACATCGAGAAGGACGCGGCCCTTGAGCGTCGCTTCCAGAAAGTATTGGTGGAAGAACCGAGCGAAGAAGACACCATCGCGATCCTGCGTGGCTTGAAAGAGCGGTATGAGGTCCACCATAAAGTCGCGATCACCGACGGTGCGATCATCGCGGCGGCGAAACTGAGCCATCGCTACATCACTGATCGGCAGTTGCCGGACAAGGCCATCGACTTGATCGACGAAGCGGCCAGCCGCATTCGGATGGAGATCGATTCGAAGCCCGAAGTGCTGGACCGTCTGGATCGGCGCCTGATTCAGCTGAAAGTTGAATCCCAGGCCCTGAAGAAAGAAGAAGACGAGCCGGCGAAGAAACGCCTGGAAAAACTCCAGGAAGAAATTGTTCGCCTGGAACGCGAGTATTCGGACCTCGAAGAAATCTGGACCTCGGAAAAAGCCGAAGTGCAGGGTTCTGCGCAGATCCAGCAAAAGATCGAGCAGTCCCGTCAGGAACTGGAAGCAGCCCGCCGTAAAGGCGACCTGAACCGCATGGCCGAGTTGCAGTACGGGGTGATACCGGACCTGGAGCGTAGCCTGCAGATGGTCGACCAGCACGGCAAGCCCGAGAACCAGCTGCTGCGCAGTAAGGTGACCGAGGAAGAAATCGCCGAAGTCGTCTCGAAGTGGACCGGTATCCCGGTGTCGAAAATGCTCGAAGGCGAGCGCGACAAGCTGCTGAAGATGGAAAGCCTGTTGCACCAGCGCGTCATCGGCCAGGAAGAGGCGGTGGTCGCGGTGTCCAACGCGGTGCGGCGTTCGCGGGCCGGGTTGTCCGACCCGAACCGTCCGAGCGGCTCGTTCATGTTCCTCGGCCCGACCGGCGTGGGCAAGACCGAGTTGTGCAAGGCCCTGGCCGAATTCCTCTTCGATACCGAAGAGGCGATGGTGCGGATCGATATGTCCGAGTTCATGGAGAAACATTCCGTGGCTCGCCTGATCGGGGCGCCACCAGGCTATGTAGGGTACGAGGAAGGCGGTTACCTGACCGAAGCGGTACGGCGCAAGCCTTACTCGGTGATCCTCCTGGACGAGGTCGAGAAGGCCCACCCGGATGTGTTCAACGTGTTGCTGCAAGTGCTGGAAGATGGCCGCCTGACGGACAGTCACGGGCGCACCGTGGACTTCCGCAATACGGTGATCGTGATGACCTCCAACCTGGGCTCGGTACAGATTCAGGAGCTGGTGGGTGACCGTGAGGCCCAGCGTGCAGCCGTAATGGACGCGCTGACCAGCCACTTCCGGCCGGAGTTCATCAACCGGGTCGACGAAGTGGTGATCTTCGAGCCTCTGGCGCGGGATCAGATCGCGGGCATTACCGAGATCCAGTTGGGCCGCCTGCGCAGCCGTCTGGCGGAGCGCGAGTTGTCCCTGGTGCTGAGCCGCGAGGCGTTGGACAAGCTGATCGCGGTTGGTTACGACCCGGTTTATGGCGCACGGCCGTTGAAACGTGCGATCCAGCGCTGGATCGAGAACCCGTTGGCGCAGCTGATCCTGTCGGGCAGCTTTATGCCGGGCACCAGCGTCGAGGCGACGGTGGAGAACGACGAAATCGTCTTCCACTAAGCCCAAGCGGTACTGCTATAAGAAGAGGCCCCGCATTGCGGGGCCTTTTTTTTCGATAGGGCGTTGAACTGTAAGGCAAAGGCTTGTAAAGTGCGCCCCGCAGCAACGTCAGCCCAACGGTTTCTTCTCCCCAAGGAGAAATCAGAAAGAAGCGCAAATCATTGTCTTAAAAGCAATTTAAAGGGTTGACAGGGGTTTTTAAGATTGTAGAATAGCGCGCCTCAGAGACACTAACGTAGCGATACGGAAGCGTCGAAGAGAAGGTAACATGCAACAACGTAACACTTTGAAATATGTAGTTCCGTGATAGCTCAGTCGGTAGAGCAAATGACTGTTAATCATTGGGTCCCAGGTTCGAGTCCTGGTCACGGAGCCAATTTCAAACCGGGGTATAGCGCAGTCCGGTAGCGCGCCTGCTTTGGGAGCAGGATGTCAGGAGTTCGAATCCCCTTACCCCGACCATATTTGGGTCGTTAGCTCAGTTGGTAGAGCAGTTGGCTTTTAACCAATTGGTCGTAGGTTCGAATCCCACACGACCCACCATTTTTGAGACCAGTTAACGCTGGAATCGAATCTTAAGATCAGAGGCCAAAAGCGCTGATCGAAGAAGGCGACTGAGAGGTCGCCTTTTTTTTACCGGGGTATAGCGCAGTCCGGTAGCGCGCCTGCTTTGGGAGCAGGATGTCAGGAGTTCGAATCCCCTTACCCCGACCATATT
>NZ_JACAOM010000142.1:0-1860 GCF_013386245.1 Pseudomonas sp. 21615526
GGACGGCTAACCTGGCGTCCTGCCAGGTTACCCACGCTCCAAAGCCTGCGTTCGGCCAGCGTGGTTTAACGGGGCGCCTAAGATCAAAAGCAGATCAACAGCACAGCGGCCTACCGGCCGGCTTGAGTGTTGAAGAGCAAAATCAAAAGCTAAAGCCCCCCGGTGTCAGGGTAGTTGTCGTGCCCCCACTTTTTTAAAAACATTCCGGGGGCGGCAAGAGTATGGTCATGCCTTTCTACTCAGAAGAGCGCAAAGCTGCGCTGCTAAAAATGATGCTTCCGCCCCTGAGCCTCTCGGCGGCGGAGGTCGCTCGCCGCGAAGGTTGCAGCGATATGTCTCTCCATTATTGGCGCAAGCAAGCCGCTGCCAGAGGAACGCAATTGTCCGACACCAAACAACCTGTTGAGAATTGGTCAGCCGAATCCAAAATGGCGGTCATCATAGAAACAGCAGCTCTGTCAGAGCTGGAACTGGGTGAGTACTGCCGGCGAAAAGGGATTTTTCCTGAGCAAATCACTGATTGGCGCAATGCATTTATCGCCAGTAGCACCCAGCAAACAAAGGTTAAAAATGTAAACACCGGCCAGTCGAAGAACGATAAAAACCGTATCCGCGAGCTTGAGCGCGAACTGCGGCGCAAGGATGCGGCATTGGCTGAGACAGCGGCGTTACTGGTGTTGCGAAAAAAGCTCAATGCCTACTGGGGGAGCGACGACGAGGGCAACTGACCTTGTTGCCAGAACGGTATTTACTCGTTGGTTGGCTCAGTGAAGCCATCGCGGCGGGCGCCCGCAGGGCGCCTGCTTGTCTGGAGGTCGGCATTTCGCTACGGACACTGCAACGCTGGAGTTTGCCTGAAAAAATACTGGCCGATGGGCGTACCACAACCTCAAGACCCGTGCCCAGCAACGCGCTCAGCGAGTCCGAGCGCCAGTCCATCGTAGCGCTGTGCAACAGCAAGGCTTACGCGCATCTGCCCCCGAGTCAGATCGTGCCACAACTGGCGGACGAGGGGCGTTATGTAGCCTCAGAGGCGACGTTTTATCGTGTGTTGCATGCCGCAGGCCAGCAACATCGTCGTTCACGTGCCAAGCGACCTCATCGTCATCCGGCACCCACCACTCATGCGGCGACAGCCGCTAATCAGGTGTGGTCGTGGGACATCACGTACCTGCCGTCACCCGTTCGAGGGAAGTTTTACTACCTCTACCTGATCGAAGATATCTACAGCCGAAAGGCGGTGGGCTGGGAAGTTTACGACGTAGAAAGTGGTGAAAAAGCAGCAGTATTACTGCAACGAAGCGTGACCCGGGAACAGTGCTGGCGCCAGCCGCTGGTGCTGCACTCTGACAACGGCGCGCCGATGAAGTCGGTGACGCTGCTGACCAAGATGTACGATCTGGGCATCACGCCATCGCGTGGTCGACCGCGGGTCAGCAATGACAACCCGTATTCGGAATCACTGTTCAGGACGCTGAAATACTGCCCGCAGTGGCCACTAGATGGTTTTAGCAGCCTGGATGATGCGCGTGTTTGGGTGAGGGACTTTATGACCTGGTACAACACCGAGCATCGTCATAGCCGAATCCGTTTTGTGACACCGGCTCAACGTCACGAGGGAAAAGACCGGGAAATCCTGGCCCGGCGCGATGCAATCTACGGGCAAGCTAGAGAAAAGAGACCGGAGCGTTGGTCTGGTGAGACACGCAACTGGAAGCCAGCCGGAACGGTATATCTGAACCCCGAAAGGGAGCTGACAGTGAGCATCAAGGTCGCGTAGCACGATGGTGGACGCGACAACTACCTTGAAAAACGCCGGGGAGGCCGCTGTGCTCTTGATCTGCTTTTGATCTTGATCTT
>NZ_JACAOM010000143.1:0-406 GCF_013386245.1 Pseudomonas sp. 21615526
GTGCTGGGTGGCCTGATCGTGCTGGCCAGTGTCGGCGCCATCAGCCTCGAAGGGCGCTGGCGCCGCAAGCCGTTACGGGTTCACGGTGAACACCCGCAGGCGGTGACCGTCGGGGTCCTGGGCGACAAAGGTGTAGCCGAAATCCGCCTCGACCGGTGACTGGATGATGCTCATCCCGAGTTGCACCCAGCGCGTGTGCAAATCGTCGACCGTTGCGATATCAGCGACGCAGAAACCCGCCTCGCTACCGCCAACCGAGGCGTGGGCCGCAGGCTCCACGGTGTGGCGCGACCACAGGCCGAGTTTCACCCCGTTGTCGAGGATGAACAGCGCAAAGGTCGGTCCCAGCTCCACCGGCGGCTTGTCCAGCAGCCGGCTGTAGAGGTTGGCGCTGGTGGCCGGGCTG
>NZ_JACAOM010000144.1:0-2037 GCF_013386245.1 Pseudomonas sp. 21615526
ATGCCGATCAGCACCGAGATCACCGTGGCCACCATCATCAGCGCCAGGGTTTGCATCAGCTTGTCCCACAGACCGACCGCGCCCACCAGAAACAGCAGGCCGACGATCACGACGGTGGTGAACCACTTGCGAGTGGCATGCCAGGCAATACCGCCAACAATCAGCAACATCAACCACCAGGGCGCTGCGCGCAGCAAACCTTCCAGGTTAACGATGGCCCACAGCAACGTATCGGAGATGTGCCGGAACACATCGCCGTAGTTGGTCACCAGCGCATCGACCCAACTGTTGACCCAGTCGGCGATGGAAAACGTAAAACTCTCAGGAAACATAGTGTGCTCTCGATCCAGTGGATTGTGGCCGGGCGCCCGGTTGCCTGTGGCGGCAACCGGAAACGCTCAACCTACAAGGCCGCGTCGATTTTCTTGGCTGCGTTGTCGCTCACCATGCGTGCCAGAGTTCAGGATGTCCCTTGAGGAAAGTTTTCGCCAGTTTTGCTGTTTCAATTCGCTGTTCGTCATGCGTACCGGGTTCTGGTTAAACAGGTTGAGCAGCGGCGCCCTGCACATCGGGCAGCACGAGGCGCTCAGGAATCGGGCTGTGCCACTTTTTCGCAGCCCAGTAGTACAACGCCGCCGGCACCACCAGCCCGATGATCCACGAGATATCGGTGTCGCCCAGGCTCGCGACCAGTGGGCCGGTGTAGAAATGCGTCGAGATGAACGGCATCTGAATCAGCACGCCGAACACGTAGATGCTGATGCCCATCAGGTTCCAGCGACCGTAGCGACCGTTGGGGTTGGACAGGGCCGGGATGTCATAGCGCTCTTTGGTGATGCAGTAGAAGTCCACCAGGTTGATCGCACTCCAGGGCGTGAAAAACGCCAGCAGGAACAGGATGAACGCGGAGAAATCCTTGAGGAACGAGTCCTTGCCCAGCAACGCCAGCGCGGCGGCAATCGACACCATCACGAAGATGTACAACAGCCGCGTGCCACTGCCGATATGCCGGCTGCCACGGAAACCACTGATGATTGTCGCGATCGACATGAAGCTGCCGTAGGCGTTGAGGGTGGTGACGGTGACCTTGCCGAAGGCGATGCTGAAATACAGCAGCGCCGCGACGATCCCGGTGCCGCCCAGGCCGACGATAAACGACACTTCGTGGTGAGCGAATTGCGAGCCTGCCAGGGCTGCCGCAAACACACCGAACACCATCGAAGCCTGCGCGCCGATCACCGAACCGAGGCCCACGGCCCAGAAGGTTTTCGAGGCCTGCGTGCTGCGCGGCAAGTAGCGCGAGTAGTCCGCCACATACGGGCCGAACGCAATCTGCCAGGACGCCGAGAGGGAAATCGCCAGCAGGAAACTGCTGAGGGAAAAATGCTTGTTGCCCAGCAACGCACCGATGTCGTTACCGGCCAGCAGCCTGTAGAACAGGTACACGAAGGCAACCACCCCCAGCACGCTGGCGATGCGACCGATGCCGTGGATCACCCGGTAGCCGAAGATCGTGAATACCATGATCAGCCCCGCGAACAATACGATGCCGACCCAGTCTTCAACGTGAAGCAACTGCGCCACCGCCTGCCCCGCCAGCAATGAGCCGCTGGCAGAAAAACCGATGTACATCAGGCACACCAGCACCAGGGGAATCACCGCGCCATACACGCCGAACTGCACGCGGCTGGAGATCATCTGCGGCAAGCCCAGTTGCGGGCCTTGCGCCGCATGCAGGGCCATGACGCCACCGCCCAGCAGTTGACCGATCAACAGACCGATCAACGACCAGAACACATCACCGCCCAGCACCACGGCCAGGGCCCCGGTGACAATCGCAGTGATTTGCAGGTTGGCACCCAACCACAGGGTGAACTGACTCAATAGACGGCCGTGTCTTTCCGCTTCCGGGATGTAGTCGATCGAACGCCTTTCGATCAACGGGGTGGTGCTTGCACGAGCGTCTTTTACTGCCATTTATGTTCAACCTCTGATGGATTGTTTTTGGGTGAAACGCAGATCACATGTGGGAGCGGG
>NZ_JACAOM010000145.1:0-27313 GCF_013386245.1 Pseudomonas sp. 21615526
TTTGATCTTTGTCAGCCGCCGAACTGGAAGGTGCCCATGGCCAGCTTGGCCATCAGGGCGCCGGCGCCCAGTTGCACCAGCCATAAGGCCAAACCACCGAGGAATACGCCGAGCGCGACTTGCAGCACCAGGCTTTTCTGGCGCTTGACGGGGGGTGGGCGCGGGGTGAAGTGGTCCAGTTCGTCGCGGTCGGCACGCAGGTCCAGGTCGTCGTTTCTCATAGGATACTCAAGGGGAAGGGACTGTCTTGCTGTCAGTCTAGGGGCAGCGGACTGAAAGCAGCGAATTTTTAGGGGCTGAACACCCGCTCTTGAAGGCAAACCACCCACCCTGTGGCGAGGGAGCTTGCTCCCGCTGGGCTGCGCAGCAGCCCCAGTTCAGGCACCGCATTCATTCATAAAGTTCACGGTGGCAGGTTTTGGGGCCGCTTCGCCGCCCAGCGGGAGCAAGCTCCCTCGCCACAGGAGGCGCGGTTTTCAGAATGAAAAAGGGGAAGCCACCGGCTTCCCCTTTTTTTGCATCACAACAGGCTTACAGCACCTGAACGATGGCCTTGGTCACGGCATCGATGTTCTTCTGGTTCAACGCCGCCACACAGATACGACCGGTATCCAGCGCGTAGATACCAAACTCGCTACGCAGGCGTGTCACTTGTTCAACGCTCAGGCCGGAGTAGGAGAACATCCCGCGCTGGCGACCGACGAAGCTGAAGTCGTGGCCCGGAGCAGCCTTGGCCAGGTCAGCCACCATCTGCTCGCGCATGCCGCGAATGCGCAGGCGCATTTCCGCCAGTTCCGCTTCCCACTGGGCGCGCAGCTCAGGGTTGTTCAGCACCGCTGCCACGATCGCCGCGCCGTGGGTCGGCGGGTTGGAGTAGTTGGTGCGGATCACACGCTTGACCTGGGACAGGATGCGCGCGCTTTCTTCCTTGGAGTCGGTGACGATGGACAGGGCGCCCACGCGCTCGCCGTACAGCGAGAACGACTTGGAGAACGAGCTGGACACAAAGAAAGTCAGGCCCGACTCGGCGAACAGGCGCACCGCAGCGGCGTCTTCGTCGATGCCGTCGCCAAAGCCCTGGTAGGCCATGTCGAGGAACGGCACGAGGTTTTTCGCCTTGACCACGTCCAGCACTTGTTGCCAGTCGGCCGGGCTCAGGTCGACGCCGGTCGGGTTGTGGCAGCAGGCGTGCAGCACGACGATGGACTGTGGCGGCAGGGCGTTGAGGTCTTCCAGCAGGCCGGCGCGGTTTACGTCGTGGGTGGCGGCGTCGTAGTAACGATAGGTTTGCATCGGAAAGCCGGCTTTTTCGAACAGCGCCTGGTGGTTTTCCCAGCTCGGGTCGCTGATGGCGACGACGGCGTTGGGCAGCAGTTGCTTGAGGAAGTCAGCGCCGATTTTCAGGGCGCCGGTGCCGCCGACCGCTTGGGCGGTGATGACGCGGCCGGAGCTGATCAGCGGCGATTGCGCGCCGAACAGCAGCTTTTGCACGGCCTGGTCGTAGGCGACAATACCGTCGATCGGCAAGTAGCCACGGGCGGCGTGTTGCGCCACGCGAATGGCTTCCGCTTCGGCAACGGCACGCAAGAGTGGAATCTTCCCCTCCTCGTTGCAGTAAACGCCCACGCCAAGGTTCACCTTGGTGGTTCGGGTATCGGCGTTGAATGCTTCGTTGAGGCCCAGGATTGGATCGCGTGGTGCCATTTCGACAGCGGAGAACAGGCTCATTTTTGCGGCAGCTCTATAGAGAGTGGAGGGACGTGTCGCGCTCCAGCCGAATGCACTAGAGCGGTGCACAAACGGGGAGCTAGTATAGAGGCCATCACTGCTCACGGCGACAGCCGAAACGGCTTTTCGGCCAAGTTTTTCGGTTTATTTACCGACCGTTAGTCTTATTGCAACATGGGTGACCAACGGCATGTAGGACGATTGCCTTGAAACCCGTCACATTCGCCTCCACTTCTACAGCTATCATGGTTTTTTCCTGCAACCTGCGCCGAACAGTCGCGGGTCGCGGTCTTTTTCGTCCCCGTTGCTTTTTCCGGCCCCGGGGTGACTCAAGAGGTACGTTATGTCGGATTTCCAGCTAGTCACCCGCTTCGAGCCTGCCGGCGATCAACCGGAAGCCATCCGCCTGATGGTCGAAGGCATTGAGGCCGGCCTCGCGCACCAGACCTTGCTCGGGGTGACCGGCTCCGGCAAGACTTTCAGCATCGCCAACGTGATCGCCCAGGTGAACCGCCCGACCCTGGTGCTGGCGCCGAACAAGACCCTGGCCGCGCAGTTGTATGGCGAGTTCAAGGCGTTCTTCCCGAACAACGCGGTGGAGTACTTCGTTTCCTACTACGACTACTACCAGCCGGAAGCCTACGTGCCGTCGTCCGACACCTTTATCGAGAAAGAC
Organism: Pseudomonas sp. 21615526; assembly: GCF_013386245.1. Taxonomy (NCBI): domain Bacteria; kingdom Pseudomonadati; phylum Pseudomonadota; class Gammaproteobacteria; order Pseudomonadales; family Pseudomonadaceae; genus Pseudomonas; species Pseudomonas sp. 21615526. The sequence goes on from NZ_JACAOM010000145.1 coordinate 2,405, forward strand.
GCCTCGATCAACGACCACATCGAGCAGATGCGGCTCTCGGCGACCAAGGCGCTGCTGGAACGCAAGGACGCGATCATCGTCACCACGGTGTCGTGCATCTATGGCTTGGGCAGCCCGGAAACCTATTTGAAGATGGTGCTGCACGTCGACCGCGGCGACAAACTCGACCAGCGCGAACTGTTGCGTCGCCTGACGAGCCTGCAATACACCCGCAACGACATAGACTTCGCCCGGGCGAGCTTCCGCGTGCGCGGCGATGTGATCGACATCTACCCGGCGGAATCCGACCTGGAAGCGATCCGCATCGAGCTGTTCGACGATGAAGTCGAGAGCCTGTCGGCCTTCGACCCGTTGACCGGCGAAGTGATCCGCAAGCTGCCGCGCTTCACCTTCTACCCGAAAAGCCACTACGTGACCCCGCGCGAAACCCTGATGGGCGCCATCGAGGGCATCAAGGCTGAGCTGGTGGAGCGCCTGGAATACCTGCGTTCCAACAACAAGCTGGTGGAAGCCCAGCGCCTGGAACAGCGCACCCGCTTCGACCTGGAGATGATCCTCGAGCTGGGCTACTGCAACGGCATCGAAAACTACTCGCGCTACCTCTCGGGCCGCGAGTCCGGGCAGGCGCCACCTACCTTGTTCGATTACCTGCCGGACGATGCCTTGCTGGTGATCGACGAGTCCCACGTCAGCGTGCCGCAGGTGGGCGCGATGTACAAAGGTGACCGTTCCCGTAAAGAGACCCTGGTGGAATACGGCTTCCGCCTGCCATCGGCGCTGGATAACCGGCCGATGCGTTTTGACGAGTTCGAAGGCATCAGCCCGCAGACGATTTTTGTCTCGGCCACGCCGGGTAACTACGAGGCCGAACATGCCGGGCGTGTGATTGAGCAACTGGTGCGCCCGACCGGCCTGGTGGACCCGCAAATCGAAATCCGCCCGGCGCTGACTCAGGTGGATGACTTGCTCTCGGAAATCACCAAGCGCGTGGCCCTGGAGGAGCGGGTGCTGGTCACCACGCTGACCAAGCGCATGTCCGAAGACTTGACCGATTACCTGGCCGACCACGGCGTGCGCGTGCGCTATTTGCACTCGGACATCGACACCGTGGAGCGCGTGGAAATCATCCGCGACCTGCGCCTGGGGGCGTTCGATGTGCTGGTGGGGATCAACCTGCTGCGTGAAGGCCTGGATATGCCGGAAGTGTCCCTGGTGGCGATTCTGGATGCGGACAAGGAAGGCTTCCTGCGGTCCGAGCGCTCGTTGATCCAGACCATTGGCCGGGCGGCGCGCAACCTGAATGGCCGGGCGATTCTGTATGCGGACCGGATTACCGGTTCCATGGAACGGGCGATTGGCGAGACCGAGCGTCGTCGCGACAAGCAGATTGCCTACAACCTTGAGCATGGCATCACGCCGAAGGGTGTGTTCAAGGACGTGGCCGACATCATGGAAGGCGCAACGGTGCCGGGTTCGCGCAGCAAGAAGCGCAAGGGTATGGCCAAGGCTGCGGAGGAGAATGCCAAGTACGAAGCGGAATTGCGTTCGCCGAGCGAGATCACCAAGCGTATTCGCCAGCTGGAAGAGAAGATGTACCAGTTGGCGCGGGATCTGGAGTTTGAAGCGGCGGCGCAGATGCGCGATGAGATTGGCAAGTTGCGGGAGCGGTTGCTGGCGGTCTGATGATCGTTCCCACGCTCTGCGTGGGAAAGCAGCCCGGGACGCTCTGCGTCCCAAGAGCGGACGCGGAGCGTCCAGTGAGGCATTCNNTCCCTCGCCACAGGTTATTTCAGTGGGCTTCCCCAGCCTTAAGCCCCGCCGGCAACGCCTTGGTCAACAAGATCGCCACCATACTGATCCCCAGCGCCAACCCTACAAAATGGAACGCATCGTTGTAAGCCATGATCTGCGCCTGCTGATGCGCTATCTCACTCAACTTGCCCAACGCCGCCGTCTCACTCCCAAACGTCTCCGTCAGCCTGGCCATGCGCTCTGCCACCTGTGGATTGGTCGGCACAATCGCCTCACGCAGGTAATCAAAGTAGGTCTTGGTGCGTGCATCCAGCAGCGTCGCCAGCAACGCAATCCCGATCGCCCCGCCCAGGTTTCGCAGGATATTGAACAGGCTCGACGCCGACCCCGCGTCCTTCTGCATGATGTATGCCGTGGCAATCAACGAAATTGTCACCATGATCAACGGCTGCCCCAACGCACGGATGATCTGGATGCGGTTGAACTGGTCGCCGGCAAAGTCCGGGTTCAGCACCCCCGATGAAAAACTCGCCAACCCGAACAGCCCGAACCCCAGCGTACATAGCCATTTGGGCGACACGTATTTCATCAGCTTGGGCACCAGCGGAATCAAAAACAGCTGCGGAACCCCCATCCACATGATCACTTCGCCGATTTGCAGGGCGTTGTAGTTCTGGATCTGCGCCAGGTACAGCGGCAGCAGATAAATCGAGCCATACAACCCCACGCCCATCCCCAGGCTCGAAATACTCGATAGCCCGAAATTACGATTGCCGAGGATGCGCAGGTTGATCAGCGGGTTGGGCTTGGACATCTGCACGATCACAAAGGTGATCAGGCTGAGCAGGGCGACAGTGCCCAAGCTGACAATCAGGCTGGATTCCAGCCAGTCCTTGCGATGGCCTTCTTCCAGAAACACCTGCAAACACCCAAGGCCCACGGCCATGGTGACGATGCCAAGATAGTCGGTGCTTTTGAGCAGGTCCCAGTTGGAGTCCTTTTTCTCCAGGCCGTACAGCAGCCCGGCGATCATGATCAGGCCCGGTGGGATGTTGATGTAGAAGATGTATTCCCAACCCCAGTTTTCCGTGAGCCAACCGCCAATGGTCGGGCCGATGGACGGGGCGAAGGTGGCGGTCATGGCGAACATGGCCATGCCTTTGGCGCGGTGATGTTCGGGCAGCTTGATCAGCGTGAGGGTGAACGCCAGGGGGATCAGCGCGCCGCCGGTAAAGCCCTGCAGCGCGCGGAATACGATCATGCTTTCCAGGCTCCAGGCCATGGAGCACATCAGCGAGGCGATCAGGAACCCGCCCGAGACCCACACCGCCAGCCGACGCGCCGACAGCAGCTGCACCAGCCAGGCGGTGAGGGGGATCATGATGATTTCGGCCACAAGGTAGGAGGTGGAAATCCACGAACCTTCTTCCAGGGTGGCCGACAGCGCGCCCTGGATGTCCTTGAGGGACGAGTTGGTGATCTGGATGTCGAGCACTGCCATGAAGGCGCCGAGCATCACGCTCATGACTGCTATCCAGTCGCGCCGGCTCGGCTCGCCTACCGGCGGCAGCAGTTGATCACCGGCCATCTTGCGGGTCTTGGATGTTCACTTTGACCGTCACCGACATGCCCGGGCGGATTTTGCCCTGCAGCGGGTTGTCGGTGGCGAAGGTCAGTTTGACCGGAATCCGTTGTACGACTTTGGTGAAGTTGCCCGTGGCATTGTCCGGTGGCAGCAGGCTGAATTGCGCGCCGGAGGCGCCGAACAGGTTGGCGACGCGGCCTTCGATCGGAGTATCGCTGTAGGCGTCGAATGTCAGCTCGGCCTTTTGCCCAGGCTGCATGTGGCCGATCTGGGTTTCCTTGAAGTTGGCCTGCACCCAGATGTCCTGGTCCGGGACGATCGACAGCAGGTAGGCGCCGGCCTGTACGTATTGACCGTTGCGCGCGGCACGCTGGCCGATCAGGCCGCTGGTGGGCGCGTGGATTTCGCTGCGGGTCAGGTTCAGTTCGGCCTGGGCCAGGTCGGTCCTGGCGTTGGCGATCATCGCGTCGAGGCGCTTGATCTCGGCGTTCAGGGCGTTGACCTGCTGGCGCTGGCCCTGCAGGTCGGCCTGGGCCATGGTCACCTGGGAGCGGGCGATGTGGTTGTCGGCGTCGAGGGTGGTGACCCGTTCTTCGGAGACATAGCCGGGTTTGCGCAGGGTTTGTGCGCGGTTCAGGTCGATCTGCGAGCGGCCGAGGGTGGCCTGGCTGGACGAGACCTTGGCTGCACCGGCGGCGATCAGGCTGGCTTGCTGGGTCAGTTTGCTCTGGGCCTGCACACGCTCGGCTTCGCGCATGGCCAGGGCGGCGTTGGCGCGGTCGACGGCGAGGTGGAAGTCGTCGCCTTCGAGCTTGACCAGCAGTTGGCCTTTTTCCACGTGCTCGTTGTCGCCCACCAGCACCTCGACGATGCGCGCACCCAGCTGGCTGGAGACCCGGGTGATCTCGCCCTGGACGTAGGCGTTGTCGGTGCTTTCATAAAAACGGCCCTTGAAGAACCACTGGGCGAAAAAGCCCGCGGCGATCAGGACCACGATAAACAGGAAGATAAACAGGCGGCGTTTGAGCGGGGCAGGCATGGCAATAATGTCGTCGACAAAAGGTAATGGAATATATCCAGCGAACGGTCTGGCAAATAGCCATGTCGAGACTTGAGACCGGAGCTTGTCTCATATGCCCTTTGTTCGCCTCCCCACGCTGGAGCCTAAGGGCTTGGGGCTGTTACCATTCGCCCCTTGTTTCATTTTCAGTTTTATCGCCAATTCGAGACCCGCCATGACCACCGTCCGCACGCGCATCGCGCCATCGCCTACTGGGGATCCCCACGTAGGTACTGCTTACATCGCCTTGTTCAACTACTGCTTTGCCAAGCAGCATGGCGGTGAATTCATCCTGCGGATCGAAGACACCGATCAACTGCGCTCCACGCGCGAGTCGGAACAGCAGATTTTCGATGCCCTGCGCTGGTTGGGCATTACCTGGGCTGAAGGCCCGGACGTCGGCGGCCCCCACGGCCCGTATCGCCAGAGCGAGCGCAGCGACATCTACAAGCAGTACACCCAGCAACTGGTCGACATGGGCCACGCCTTCCCGTGCTTCTGCACCGCCGAAGAGCTGGACCAGATGCGTGCCGAGCAACAGGCCCGTGGTGAAACCCCGCGCTATGACGGCCGCGCACTGCTGCTGTCGAAGGAAGAAGTGGCCCGGCGCCTGGCTGCCGGCGAGCCGCACGTTATCCGTATGAAGGTGCCGAGCGAAGGCGTGTGCGTGGTGCCGGACATGCTGCGCGGTGACGTCGAGATCCCGTGGGACCGCATGGACATGCAAGTGCTGATGAAGACCGACGGCCTGCCGACGTACTTCCTGGCCAACGTGGTGGACGACCACCTGATGGGCATCACCCACGTACTGCGTGGCGAAGAGTGGCTGCCATCGGCGCCGAAACTGATCCTGCTGTACGAGTACTTCGGCTGGGAACAACCGCAGCTGTGCTACATGCCGCTGCTGCGTAACCCGGACAAGAGCAAGCTGTCCAAGCGCAAGAACCCGACCTCGGTGACCTTCTACGAGCGCATGGGCTTCATGCCCGAAGCGATGCTCAACTACCTGGGCCGCATGGGCTGGTCGATGCCGGACGAGCGCGAGAAGTTCTCGTTGCAGGAAATGGTCGATCACTTCGACCTGTCTCGTGTGTCCCTGGGTGGGCCGATCTTCGACATCGAGAAACTGTCGTGGCTCAACGGCCAGTGGCTGCGTGACCTGCCGGTGGAAGAGTTCGCCAGCCGCGTGCAGCAGTGGGCGTTGAACCCCGAGTACATGATGAAGATCGCGCCGCTGGTGCAGGGCAGGGTGGAGACCTTCAGCCAGGTCGCACCGTTGGCGAGTTTCTTCTTTGCCGGTGGCGTGAACCCGGACGTGAAGCTGTTTGAGTCGAAGAAACTCTCGGGTGACCAGGTTCGCCAGTTAATGCAGTTGATCCTGTGGAAGCTCGAAAGCCTGCGCCAGTGGGAGAAGGATGCGATTACCGCGACTATCCAGGCGGTGGTTGAATCCCTGGAGCTGAAATTGCGCGATGCCATGCCGCTGATGTTTGCCGCGATCACCGGGCAGGCGAGTTCGGTGTCGGTGCTCGATGCGATGGAAATTCTGGGCCCGGACCTGACTCGCTTCCGTCTGCGCCAAGCCCTTGATTTGCTTGGTGGTGTGTCGAAGAAAGAAAACAAGGAATGGGAAAAGCTGCTGGGCGCTATCGCTTAAGCACGCTGTTGTAACGGCCAAACCCCGGTTTTCCGGGGTTTGCTCGGTAAGTGATTGTTATCTCGGCAAAAAATTTTGAAAATTGTTGAAAATAAATTTGACACGTTTCGAATACGCCATTAAGATTCGCCCCGTCCTCACCGACGAGGGGCTATAGCTCAGCTGGGAGAGCGCTTGCATGGCATGCAAGAGGTCAACGGTTCGATCCCGTTTAGCTCCACCAATTTACAGGTTCAAGGTCTGGCCACACCGTCCTTGAATTCGATCAGACTCAGCCTGATCACGTTGTATAGAAGGTTTGTGTCCCCTTCGTCTAGTGGCCTAGGACACCGCCCTTTCACGGCGGTAACAGGGGTTCGAGTCCCCTAGGGGACGCCAGTTTCAACAAGCAGTTCGAAAGGTCTGCTGCGCCGCGAGGCGAAAAATCCGGGGCTATAGCTCAGCTGGGAGAGCGCTTGCATGGCATGCAAGAGGTCAACGGTTCGATCCCGTTTAGCTCCACCAATTTACAGGTTCAAGGTCTGGCCACACCGTCCTTGAATTCGATCAGTTCTCAGCGCTGATCAGTTGTACAGAAGGTTTGTGTCCCCTTCGTCTAGTGGCCTAGGACACCGCCCTTTCACGGCGGTAACAGGGGTTCGAGTCCCCTAGGGGACGCCACGATTACCCGCTCTGCGGGATTTTTAAGGGTCATTCAATTATTGAATGGCCCTTTTGTTTGTCTGGCGTTTGGCCAATCCTCCTTCCTTTTTCCCTGAATGTTCTTCTGACCAATGGTCATGCCTGTGGCTTGCGAAATATTATTATGGTAATAATATTCGAAGCATGAGATTCGGAGGCAACGATGAACGATAAAAAAGCGCAAACCCGCGAACGCATTCTGCAAGCGGCCGGCGCCGCCCTGGTACAACGCGGCCCGGCCGAGCCGAGTGTGGGCGAAGTGATGGGCGCGGCGGGGCTCACCGTCGGCGGTTTCTACGCGCACTTTGAAAGCAAGGACGCACTGATGCTGGAGGCCTTCACCGAGTTGCTGGCCCGGCGTCGCGCCGCCGTCGATGACATGGACTCCTCGCTGACCGGTGAAGAGCGTCGCGCGCTGGTCGCAGCGTTCTACCTGTCGCGTAAACACCGTGACTCCACCAGCCAGGCGTGCCCGATCCCGTCCACCGTGGGCGAGATGAGCCGCCTGCCGGACGAATTTCGCCAGGCCTTGAACGAACACTGCGAACTGATGGCGGCACAGCTGGCCGCCAGCCCGGAAGACACCGACAAGGCCTTGGCCGACATGGCACTGATGATCGGTGGCTTGTCGCTGGCCCGCGCCCTGGGCCCGGGTGAGTTATCGGATCGTGTATTGCGTGCGGCCAAGTCCGCAGTGCGTTAAGAACGGCTTCTGGCCTGAGGGATGAGCGATGGGCACGTTGAAATGGATTCGTGGCGTCAATGGCACCTTGGGCCGGCTGGCGCCGCAAACGGTGGCCAGCAAGATGCGTCGGGTGTTCATGACGCCTCGCGATTTGCCGCCCCGTGACTGGGAGCTGCCGCTGCTGGCGCAGTCCGAGCGCATCACTTTGCGTTTCGGCCTGTCGGCGCTGAAGTGGGGCCAGGGCCCTGCGGTGCTGTTGATGCACGGCTGGGAAGGGCGCCCAACGCAATTCGCCAGCCTGATCAGCGCATTGGTGGAGGCGGGTTATTCGGTGGTTGCGCTGGATGGTCCGGCTCACGGGCGTTCGCCGGGGCGCGAAGCCCATGTGCTGCTGTTTGCCCGTGCCATGCTGGAAGCGGCTGCCGAACTGCCACCGCTGCATGCGGTTGTCGGTCACTCCATGGGTGGGGCCAGCGCGATGTTGGCGGTGCAGTTGGGCTTGCGCACCAAGGCGTTGGTCAGCATCGCCGCACCCTCGCGGTTTCTCGACGTACTGCGCGGCTTTGCCGGCATGGTCGGTTTGCCGGCGCGAGCGCGTTCGGCGTTTATCCAGGAGGTCGAGCTGACGATGGGCATGCCTCTCAAGCACCTCGATGTCGCCCACTATCAAATGAATATCCCGGGCCTGATCGTGCATGCCGAAGACGATACCTTCGTCTCGGTCAAGGCTTGCCAGCTCATCCATGACGCCTGGTTCGACAGCCGCCTGCTGCGCCTGGAGCAGGGCGGGCACCAGAAAGTGCTGGCGGATCCGCGTGTGATCGAAGGCGTGCTGGCGCTGCTGGCCGGCCGCCACGTGCCGGAGCGCCAAACCGCCTGAGCCATGGGTTACACTGCTCGCCGCCGACATTAATCGACCGGGAGCACCCCATGGGCTGGGATTTGGCAACGCCATTTATCATTGATCTGCAGGTCGGTGCCGAAGACATCGACGGTCTGGGGCACGCCAACAACGCCGTTTACGTGTCCTGGCTCGAACGCTGCGCCTGGCGCCATTCCCAGCGCCTGGGGCTGGACCTTAGCGAGTACCGCAGGCTGGATCGCGCGATGGCCGTGGTGCGTCATGAGATCGATTACCTCGCCGCCGGTTACGAAGGCGATGAGCTGCAGTTGGCGACCTGGATCGTCGACTGGGACCAGCGCCTGAAAATGACCCGACGCTTCCAGCTGGTACGCCCGCGTGATGGCGCTACCTTGCTGCGAGCGCAAACCACCTTTGTCTGCATCGAACTGTCCAGCGGCAAGCCCAAGCGCATGCCGTCGGAATTTCTTGAGGGTTATGGCCCTGCGCTGCAAGGCGAATTACCTGCCAGCGTCTGAAACCAGTAAACTGCGCCACGTTTTTCGTTGAGTGTTTTCCATGCAAATTGCTTTGGCGCCCATGGAGGGGTTGGTCGACAACATCCTGCGGGACGTGCTGACCCGGGTCGGTGGTATTGATTGGTGCGTGACCGAGTTCATCCGGGTCAACGACCGCTTGCTGACGCCTGCCTATTTCCACAAACTCGCCCCTGAGTTGCTGCACGGTGCCAAGACCGCTGCCGGCGTGCCGCTGCGTGTGCAGTTACTCGGTTCAGACCCGGTGTGTTTGGCGGAAAACGCCGCCCTGGCGTGTGAGCTGGGCTCTCAGGTGGTTGACCTCAACTTCGGTTGCCCGGCCAAGACCGTGAACAAGTCCCGTGGCGGTGCGGTGCTGCTCAAGGAGCCGGAGCTGCTTAACCAGATCGTCGAACACGTACGGCGTGCGGTGCCGGCACATATTCCCGTCACGGCCAAGATGCGCCTGGGCTTCGACAGCCCCGACGGTGCCCTGGTGTGCGCCACGGCCCTGGCCGAAGGCGGCGCAGCGCATATCGTGGTGCATGCCCGCACCAAGGCTGACGGCTACAAACCTCCGGCGCATTGGGAGTGGATCCCGCGTGTGCAAGAGGTGGTCAAGGTGCCAGTGTTCGCCAACGGTGATATCTGGAGCGTTGAAGACTGGCGGCGGTGTCGCGAAATCAGTGGTGTCGAAGACATCATGCTCGGTCGCGGCCTGGTGGCTCGTCCCGACCTGGCCCGGCAGATTGCTGCCGCGCGGGCCGGGGAAGAGGTGGTCGAGATGACTTGGGCGCAGATGCAACCCATGCTCCAGGAATTCTGGCGGCAATCCGTTGAGCAATTGACCGAGCGTCAGGCGCCGGGACGCTTGAAGCAATGGCTGGCGATGCTGACCCGCAACTATCCCGAAGCAGTTGAACTATTTACGCTGATGCGGCGGGAAACCGACCTGGAGCAGGTAGGACGATTGTTAGGGGGGCCTGATTCGGTTGCGCTGCAAAATTGAGTACATATATATAAGCGTTTCAATTCAGTAGGAAAGGGTGCCGTGGGCGCCCTTTTTTTTGCTTGAAATAAGGCCACGGATCGTTAACAGCGAGTGTTTGTGGGCACGTGACTAGAGCTTTTTGATTGCTTTATATATGTGAGCAAGTTTCTTGTTTGCTACAGAGTCTTGCGGTGTCAGCGGCGCATATTTTTAAGTTTTTTTAGTTGGAGTATGAGGGGCGCGCGCAATAACACAGATATGAATGACTGGCGTGGGTGAGTGATTTCATCAATTTGCCTTAACGGCTGACTGTTGCCTGATATATCCATTTTGCCCACGGCGACCACTGGGTAAGCATGATGTTTTACGGAAAGTCCATAGGATAAAGTCTCTATTTTCATTTGATTTCCTTATGTGAAGGCCGATTTTCGGAACCCGATGCTCGCAACACCCACGAAAGTAGGGAGTGTGCAGCACTCGGGTTTGTTTCCAGTCCAGAACCTGGACGGTCTGTTTGCAGACCGCTGAAGGAGTTTTGGCAATCACTGAATAAGGATTTGTTTATGTCTAATTTGTCGGTCAATAATTTCCCTCGCTTGACTAATGACTTCAATCAGCAGAATGCAGACCTGCCAAAGTCTGTCGACAAGAGCGCCGGCGAAATCCGGGCGAATACGCCCGGCACAGTATTGAAAAACAATCCCGCCGTGGTGACGGATGGAACCTTCACCTTCAACAAGGATGCACTCGAGAAGTTGTTCGAGTTGTTTGAATATGCATTCAAGGCCATACGGAACATGCTGTCCGGACAGGGCGGGATGCCCAAGTTGGTACCCGATGCTGGCCCGCTGCCTAAACCCGAGAAGAGTAGCGATACTCCAGTGAAGGATAAGGCGGACAGTAAATCGAATGTGCCGGACACTGCGGCCAAGGACAAGGCGGGGACTGATTCGCAAGTGCCGAACACTGTAGCCAAGGACAAAGCCGAGACCAACTTGCCGGTATTGAACACTGCACTCAAGGACAAGTCCGGTACCAACCCTGAGGTGTCGGTACAGAAAGACAAGCCAGCAAACAATCCAGCGTTCCCGAGTTCCGAGGTTAAGGTAACGCCTAAACCCCTGCCAGAGCCCCGCCGGCCAGACCCCGCATCGGGCAAGGACGTGCAGCCGAACGCCCGGAGCAGTTCCGACGTGAACGTCACGGTCCAAGTGATGAACTGCCATTGCCCTCACCCGGATGCAACGAAGCCGGTCCCGCCAAAGCCCGATGCACCGGTCCCGCCGAAGCCAGACGTGCCAGTTCCGCCGAAGCCCGATGCACCGGTCCCGCCGAAGCCGGACGTGCCGGTCCCGCCTAAGCCCGATGCACCGGTCCCGCCGAAGCCAGACGTGCCAGTTCCGCCGAAGCCCGATGCACCGGTCCCGCCGAAGCCAGACGTGCCGGTTCCGCCGAAGCTCGATGCACCGGTCCCGCCGAAGCCAGACGTGCCAGTTCCGCCGAAGCCAGACGCTCCGGTCCCACCGAAGCCGGATGCGCCTAAACCAGATGCTCCGAAGCCGGATAAGCCGGAGCCGGACATCACTTCGCCAGGGCCGTCTGAGGATTTCTTTGAGTTCGAAACCAGCGGCAGGCGTCGAGCGTTCGACAACGACTGGCGGTTTAATCCCGGCCGCCGGATAAGCAGGTAAGTCGGCCACTTCCTCAGTTTTTTTCAACAAGGCGCTCCCGATAAAAACCGTCGGGGGGCCCTTGATGAAGGATGGTTATATGTCTTGTTCAGAAATCAATAATGCGGGCGCGGTCAGAAACTATTATCAACATTCGCAAACCGGCAACACACCAGGACGATCGGTTCCCGTGCAGCCGGTATTCGTTAATAACCAAGTCCTCTCATCGTTCGGTAATAACGATCAAAGTACCGTTGGGAACACAGCCAGCGACACCCCGCTGTTAGCAAAGCTCCTCGAACTGTTCACCCAGTTTTTTACACAGTTGCAAGGCCTGCTGGCGGGCAAGGAACTGGCGAATACAGTGGCGACCAAGGTAACGCCTGCACCCCCGCCGGCAGTGCTGCCCAAGCCGGATGCACCCCTGCCGGATCCAACACAGCAGCCGCTCCCTGATCTGTCCGATAAGCGCAACGGCGCCAAGCCGGCAAATATATGGAACGGTTTTCGCCAGGGCCCTGACGGTAATTGCGTGACCATTTCGGCGATCAAGGCGGCGATGGCGAAGTTCGGTCAAAGCCCGACCGATATCTTCAAGTCTGTTCAAGCCAAGGGTGATGGCTATCACATTGTCATGCGTGACGGGTACGCGCTGGATTTGAGCAAGGATGAATTGGCCCAAGCCAGGCGTGGCTCGAAGTTTGTCCCGATGCGCGATCCCGGCATGCTCAAGGATGCGCACTTTCTATTTGCCGTCAGCGCCAAGCGAGCGATGCTGGAAAACAATGACGGGACTGCAGGCAGGAGCTTTCAATCCGCGATTAACAGCCTCAACGACGGTGAGGACGAAACGGGGCCCGGGGAAGGCTTCAAGCGTCTGGGCTTGCGCCAGCATATGAAAGAAGTTCCGGTCAGTGCGTTTGCTGATAAATCATTGATCGGTATGGTCAACAGGAGCAGGCACTCTGTAGCAGTGGTTGATGGGTGTGAGGAGATGTATGGGACTAAAGCGGGAAGACCGCGGTTTGGACGGGCTATTGCATTGGTTGGCTAACGGGCCGTCCATAAAACAATAAGAAGATGATCGTTGCTGCGCAACACGTTAAATCTATAACTAGATCTTGTTGAACTTATTATCTGACTGAGTGCAGTTCATCGCGTGCAGAAAATACTGTATGCCGTGTTCATGCACTTTCTTTTTATGCCTGAACGCAACGTGCAGGTGGCAGCGTTTACCACGGGCTATTGTGTGTTCGCCCTTTAAAGGAGTGCTCCATGATTACGATGAATACGGGTTATGCAATGAGTACGGCGGTCCATCATCCTGCGCGTGTATACGGGGGTGAAAATAAATCCGTCGACAGTGTAAGTACTTTGAATTCTACCGAGCGACAGTTCGGTGAGCATTTTGATACGAGCAGCCATTCTGCTGTTATCCAGATGATGATATCGACCTTCGGTCCTGCGCGCGCTGATCTATTTGATGAAGTAAAGCGCGTTGGCTCGGGGTATGACGTTACGCTGAAAGACGGTTATAAGTTGCATGTTTCCGATCATGAAGTGCATGGCACTGCCTCAGCGTCGAGATTTGTCGGTGGTGATGCCAGTACAGTGGAAAACGCGAATTTCGCATTGGCTGTCTTCGTCAAGCGCAAACAATTGTCCAGCTCCGACAGCCGTATCAGCAGCAGCTTTAACGCGGCCTTGACCACGTCCTTACAGGGTGAGACTGCATCGAACCTGCTCAAGGGCATGGGCATGGGCCGTTTTATGCAGCAGATCCCTTCGGAGCAACTCGTCGGCAGGAACTCCGTCGGCGTCATGGAGGCGCATAACTTCGGTGCCGCGTTGATCCGGGATGGGGTGGCGCATCGGTTTGACCGTCAATATCGCCCCGACCGTCCCTACGTCTACGTGCTGGACAAGGAGGGGCAAACGGCTAAGCCGGTCAAGCGGGATGTGCCGGTTGCTCCGGTCGATGTTCCCCACGTCGATACGCCGTCCACCCGGCGTGGCCGCAAGCCCATTGACATTCTCAGCGGATTTAACGCGGCCGAGCGAGGATTCGGTGAGGTTGTTGATGGCAGCAGCCATGCCTGCGTCATAAAAATGATGATGATGAGGTTTGGTCCAGACGCCACGGATATGTTCGAGAAAGTCACCCCGGCGGGAGACGGTTATAACATCACGATGAAGGACGGTTTCGAACTGCATTTTTCCCGGCAAGAGTTGCAGCAAGCGACCACGGCCTCGCGATTCGCTGGGAACAACCCCGACGCGGTGAAGCAGGCCAACTTCATGCTGGCGGCGTACACGAAGCGCAAGCAGATGACCCGCGGTGACCAGGAGCCTGGGGCATCGTTTGAAAAGGTTTTATCGAACACGCTCAAAGGCGATACGGAATACCGCGTGTTGAAGGGCTTGGGCATGACTGGCTTCTTGCGCATCGTGCCACCCGCCAAGATGCAGGAGCAGGGCGCGGTGGGGGTGGTCAGTACTTTTGGCTATTCGAGTGCCTTGGTACTGGATGGCCTGCAGCACAGCAATGGTGACAAGCCATCTATCGTCAAATCTTATGGCTACATGCTCGCCGAGGAGGTACCGGACGGAGTGCCCGTTGGTTCAAGCACGCGGCCCCCACCTATTTCCAATGTACCGGTCGGGGTCAGGCCTGGGGATATCTGGAGTGGATTCTATCAAGGTGTCGAGGGGAACTGTGTCACGGTATCGGCGATCAAGGCGGCGATGATGAAGTATGGGCAAAGTCCCCGGGGCATCTATAAAAACATCACCGAGACCCGCGACGGTTACACCGTGACGATGCGCGATTCCAGCAAGGTGAGCTTGACCCATGCAGAACTGAAAACAGCCCGCGAACACTCGAATTTCAAAGGCACCGACGCCGGCCTGCTCAAGGATGCGAATTTCCTGTACGCCGTCAGCGCCAAGCGGGCGCAAATGGAGAACCACGAGTTTCGTGCCGGCGAGAGCTTTGAAGCGGCGATGAGCACGCTCAATGATGGCGAGACCCCCGGTGATGCACTGCGGCGCCTGGGTTTGTTCGCCTTTACCCGAAGCAGCAGCGTCCAGGCGCTGGCAGATGGTGCAACCGGCACGTTGGCGAACTTCATGCATTCTGTTGTCGTCGTTGATGGGGCTTTTGATGATTACGGGTATAAACACCCACTGAAATCATCAAGCTGGATGGATGAAGAGGGCACCGCGCTAACGCTGGTTTAGGTTTAAAGGTGCAGAGTTTGAGAAACACAGGCCACGAGATCTCGTGGTCTTTTTTCTGCGCGCAGAAAAGACAAGTCCGATGGTAGCCGGCTGCATATGCCTTGCAATCTGTGTCCGCATAGGTAGTTGGCCTCGGCTACTCTCATCGACTCTGGAACCTCCTGCTCATGGATGAAATTCAACAGCATTGGCTGTATGCCCTGTCTGCTCCCATGGTGTCCATCAACCCTGGCGCCGGTTATCTCGAGGCGCCGCCCAGCAGCGCCGGGGAGTGCTTTGCATCCTGCATGGTAGGTGTGCCCGAAAATGGAAAGCACTTGAACCTACAGGCTCAAAAAGCAGCTGCCCATCAGGAAAATCCGGTGCAACTTATTCCGATGAAGTGGCCTGGGGCATTCGCTTCAGTACCTGCCTGAACCCTTCCACCGGCAAGGGCCGACTGTGCAGATACCCCTGATACAAATGACACCCAAGCCCCTGCAAAAACGCCAGTTGCTCAGGGGTTTCCACTCCTTCGGCAATGACGTCCAGGTTCAAGCTGCGCGCCATGGCCACAATGGCACGGATGATCTCCGCATCGTTGGGGTCATGGGTGGCGTCGCGCACAAACGACTGGTCGATCTTCAGCGCATCCACCGGCAGGCGCTTGAGGTAGGTCAGCGACGAATAGCCGGTGCCGAAATCATCCATCGCAAAACTCACGCCGAGCTTTTTCAGGCGGCGCATTTTGCTGATGGTGTCGTCCAGATTCTGGATCACGATGCCTTCGGTGATTTCCAGCTTTAGCAAGGTATAAGGCAGGTGGTGGTTGCGCAGGCTGCGTTCTACCCGTTCGACAAAATCATTCTGGCGAAACTGCCGCGGGCTGATGTTGACGCACAGGCTGAAGTTCAGCGGGTCTACCAGGCCCTCGGCAATCAACTGCGCGAAGGTGCTGCAGGCTTCGTCGAGGATCCAGGTGCCCACTTCAAGGATCAGGCCGCTGTCTTCCAGGACCTTGATGAATTCCGTCGGGGACTGTGCGCCCAACTGCGGATGTTGCCAGCGCACCAGGGCCTCGGCGCCGACGATGGTGTTGCCGCGCGCATCCACCTGGGGTTGGTAATGCACGCTGAACTCGCCGCGGGCCAGGGCCAGGCGCAGGTCGGTTTCCATGCGCAGCCGCTCGCTGGCGGTTTTCTGCATGCTGTTGTGGAACATCTGGATGGTGTTGCGCCCTGAATCCTTGGCCCGGTACAGGGCGATGTCGGCGCGCTTGAGCAAATCTGCCGGGGTTGAGCCGTGATCGGGGATCAGCGCCACACCGATGCTCGGGGTGACTTGCAGGCGGTGGCCATCCAGGAACATCGGTTCGGATAACAGTTCGCGCAGGGTATCGGCCAGCTCCTGGACTTGAGTGCTGACTTGCGGGCGCGTGCCTTCCAGGCCGCTGAGCAGCACCACAAACTCATCGCCGCCCAGACGTGCCACGGTGTCTTCCATGCGCACACTGGCTTCAAGGCGTGCAGTGACGATCTTCAGCACCGTGTCGCCTACCGGGTGGCCGAGGGAATCGTTGATGTGCTTGAAGTGGTCCAGGTCAAGAAACAGCAGGGCGCCCCGCAGGTTGTGGCGCTTGAGCAGGGCGATCTGCTGGCTCAGGCGGTCCATCAACAGGGCGCGGTTGGGCAGGTTGGTCAGCGGGTCGTGATAGGCCAGGTGGCGAATCTGCGCCTGGGCGTTTTTCAGCAGGCTGACGTCCCGGGCGGTCAGCAACAGGCAGGGGGTTTCATTGAGGGTGATGGGCTCCACCGACACTTCAACCGCCAGCACTTCACCGCGCTTGTTGTGCCAGAGCATTTCCAGGTGATGAATGCGGCCCTTGATCTGCAACTCGGCCAATAACGCCGCGCGCTGGTTTTCATCGGCCCAGATGCCGATCTGGTACAGCGTCAGGCCGATCGCTTCTTCGGCGCGGTAGCCGGTGAGGCGGCAGAAGCCGTCATTGACCTCCACGTAGCGCCCGGTATCGCGCTCGGTGATCGACACCGCATCGGGGCTGGAATGAAAGGCCTTGGCGAACTTCTCTTCGCTGGCCTTGAGCGCCGCTTCCGAGCGTTGTTGTTGGGTGATGTCCCGCAGGGTGGTGACGATGCAGGGTTGGTCGCTGACCTGGATCAGGCGGCTGGATATCACACAGTTCAGGGTCTGGCCGTTCTTGTGATGAACGGTGATTGCCACGTTGCTCAGGGATTGTTCGCGGATCACCTGCTCGATGCGCTGCAGGCGTTGGCTGGACTCCTCCCACAAGCCGATCTGCTCGGCGTTGTTGTTGAGCACCTCGGCGGCGGTCCAGCCGAAGGTCTGGGTGAAGGCCGGGTTGATCTCGATAAACTGGCCGGTCTCCAGGCGCGTCACGCAGATTGGGTCGGGGCTGGCGAGGAACAGGCTGGCGAATTTTTCTTCGGATGCGATCAGGCGCTGCTCACGTTCAACCTGGTCGGTGATGTCGAGCAGGGTCCCGGCCATTCGCAACGGTACGCCCGTGTCATCGCGATACAGGCGGGCGCGGCTTTCCAGGTAGCGCGAACTGCCGTCTTCCAGTTGCACGCGGTAGGTCAGTTGGTAGTTGCCCGCCGGGCCTTCGCGCAGGGTGCGGTAGGCGTTGCGCATGCTCTCGCGCTCTTCCTGGGGCATGCCTTCAAAGAAGGCCTCGAAGGATTCGTGGAACGGTTGGGGTTCCAGCCCGTGCAGTTGGGCGGCGCGGGCCGAGCCATAGAGCATGCCGCTGGGGATGTGCCAGTCCCAGGTGCCCAGTTGCGCCGAGTCCAGGGCAAGGTCCAGGCGTTCCTGGCTGTCCTTGAGGGCCTGCTCGGCATTCTTGCGCTCGGTGGTGTCGAGGAAGGTGCTGATCAGGTAGTCCTCGCCGTCCAGCTCGACTTTCTGGGCGCTGAGGGTGCCATCGTGGACCTGCCCGTTGCTGGCGCGAAACTGCACTTCCATGGTGATGGGGGCGCCTTTGCGCTGGGTGGCCTTGACCAGATGCGCGCGTTGTTCCGGGTGTACCCAGAGGCCCAGCTCCAATGTGCTGCGGCCAATGGCATCGGCCAACGGCCAGCCGAACAGGCTTTCGAAATACTGGTTGGCTTCGCTGATCAGGCCGTCCGCCTGGCGGGTCAGCAGGACCATCAGCGGGCACAAATGGAACAGGGTGGCGAAGCGCTTTTCCGAATGGCTGAGGGCGTGTTCGCGCTCGCGCTGGTGGGTGATTTCGCGGATCACCCCGATCATTCGCCGACGCCCGGCCTTGTCCGGTAGCAGGCTGCCGTTGATTTCCAGCCAGTGCAGGCTGCCATCGGGCCATTGGATACGGTGGTGCATGGCCTGGACAGCGGGTTCGCCGGCCAGCACCGCATGAAAGGCCCGGACCACCTTGGCGCGGTCCTCGGGGGCCAGCAGGTCCAGGTACTCCAGGTCTTCAGGCAGCGGCTGGCGCGGGTCGAAGCCGAACAGGGCCTGAGTGCCTCGGGACCAGCTGATCCGGCCGGTATCGATTTCCCAGCTCCAGGCGCCCAGCCGGGCAGCGTTGAGCGCCGCCAGCAGTTGCGGCGCGCTGTCCCAGCTTTGCTCCGCCTCCTGTGGGTCCAGGGCGTAGATGCGGGGCAGGGGTGGCACGGTATCGACGGGGTTGCGCATTATCAAAGGGCCTTGGCTCGATGGGCGTTCGGCGCGGGTTCCACGGTCTACGGGCCACGGCGATTCAAGCCTGATTCCCTGGCAGATCGACCTGTGCATCCAATAGGCTCATGAAAGCCCGCGCAGCGTTCGACAGCGTCCTTTCGGTGTGCACGATATAGCCTAGCTGGCGACTGAGCTGTATGCCCGGCAAAGCGATGCGTGCCACCTGGTCATCGAGCATGGTGCGCGGCAACACGCTCCAGGCAAGGCCAATGGAGACCATCATCTTGATGGTTTCCAGGTAGTTGGTGCTCATGGCGATGTTTGGCGTCAGGCCCTGGGCCTCGAACAGCCGCTGCACGATATGGTGGGTAAAGGTGTTGCCGCCGGGAAACACCGCCGGGTGCCGGGCGATGTCCGCCAGGCTGACGCTGCCGTTGCTGATCAGGCTGTGTTCCGGCGCCACCACGAAATCCAGCGGGTCGTCCCACACCGGGGTGGCCCGCACCAGCGTGTGGGGTTCCGGCGCCAGGGTGATCACGGCCACTTCGGCGCGGCCATGGAGGATTTCTTCGTAGGCCACTTCCGAGTCGAGAAACTGAATGTCCAGCGCGACATTCGGGTATTCCCGGGTGAACGTGCGCAGGACCGGTGGCAAGCGGTGCAGGCCGATGTGATGGCTGGTGGCCAGCGTCAGGCGCCCGCTGACCTCGCCGGTCAGGTTGGTCAGGGCGCGGCGGGTGTCGTCCAGTACATTGAGAATCTGATACGCCCGGGGCAGCAGCGCCCGTCCGGCTTCGGTGAGGCCGACTTCACGCCCCAGCCGGTCGAACAGGCGCACCTTTAATTGTTGCTCCAGGCCGGCGATGCGCTTGCTGATGGCCGGTTGGGTCAGGTGCAGGCGTTCACCGGCACCGGAGAAGCTGCCGGTCTCGGCGATGGCGATAAAGGCATTGAGGTTGGCCAGGTCCATTGTGCTATTCCAGTTGGTAATCCAAAGCATAAAAAATATGAATTTGAGTTATTTAATGTAGCGCCATACCATCAGCCTCACAAGCCAAAGGGTTATTGAATCGTTCAAGGCCCGGGGCATAGAAACACCTGATGAGGACCGCGTGATGGCCGGCAAAACGCTTTACGACAAGCTTTGGGATTCCCATGAAGTGAAACGGCGCGATGATGGGTCGTCGCTGATCTACATCGACCGTCACATCATCCATGAAGTGACCTCGCCCCAAGCGTTCGAAGGCCTGCGACTGGCCGGGCGCAAGCCTTGGCGCGTCGACTCGATCATCGCCACCCCGGACCACAACGTGCCGACCACCCCGGAGCGTAAAGGCGGGATCGACGCCATCGTCGACACCGTGTCGCGCCTCCAGGTGCAGACCCTCGATGATTACTGCGACGAATATGGCATCACCGAATTCAAGATGAATGACGTGCGCCAGGGCATCGTTCACGTGATCGGCCCGGAGCAGGGCGCCACCTTGCCTGGCATGACCGTGGTCTGCGGTGACTCCCACACCTCTACCCACGGGGCGTTTGGCGCCTTGGCTCATGGTATTGGTACCTCCGAGGTGGAGCACGTATTCGCCACCCAGTGCCTCGTCGCCAAGAAAATGAAGAACATGTTGGTGTCGGTGGAAGGTGAGTTGCCTTTCGGCGTCACTGCCAAGGACATCGTCCTCGCCGTGATCGGCAAGATCGGCACCGCCGGCGGTAACGGCCACGCCATCGAATTCGCCGGCAGCGCGATTCGCGACCTGTCCATCGAAGGCCGCATGACCATCTGCAACATGTCCATCGAAGCCGGTGCCCGCGTGGGCATGGTGGCGGCGGACGAAAAGACCATTGCCTACGTCAAGGGTCGCCCGTTCGCACCTGCCGGTGCTGATTGGGACGCCGCTGTCGAAGCCTGGAAAGACCTGGTTTCCGACGCCGATGCGGTGTTCGACACCGTGGTTACTCTCGATGCCGCCCAGATCAAGCCGCAAGTCAGCTGGGGCACTTCGCCGGAAATGGTGTTGGCCGTTGACCAGAACGTGCCGGACCCGGCCAAGGAAACCGACCTGGTCAAGCGTGGTTCCATCGAGCGCGCCTTGAAGTACATGGGCTTGAAAGCCAATCAGGCGATTACCGACATCCAGCTGGATCGCGTGTTCATCGGCTCCTGCACCAACTCGCGGATCGAGGATTTGCGCGCTGCGGCGGTGATCGCCAAGGGCCGCAAAGTCGCCTCGACCATCAAGCAGGCGATCGTGGTGCCAGGTTCGGGCCTGGTCAAGGCCCAGGCTGAAGCCGAAGGCCTCGACAAGATCTTCCTCGAAGCCGGTTTTGAATGGCGCGAGCCGGGTTGCTCGATGTGCCTGGCGATGAACCCGGACCGTTTGGAGTCGGGCGAGCATTGCGCGTCCACCTCCAACCGTAACTTCGAAGGGCGTCAGGGCGCCGGTGGCCGTACCCACCTCGTCAGCCCGGCCATGGCTGCTGCGGCTGCCGTCAACGGTCGTTTCATCGACGTTCGCGAATTGATCTGAGGAATACCCGATGAAAGCTTTTACTCAACACACCGGTTTAGTCGCGCCGTTGGACCGTGCCAACGTGGACACCGACCAGATCATTCCCAAGCAGTTCTTGAAATCGATCAAGCGCACCGGTTTTGGCCCGAACCTGTTCGACGAGTGGCGCTACCTGGACGTGGGCTACGCCTACCAGGACAACTCCAAGCGCCCGCTGAACAAGGACTTTGTGCTCAACGCCGAGCGTTACCAGGGTGCCAGCGTGTTGCTCGCCCGGGAAAACTTCGGTTGCGGCTCCAGCCGTGAGCACGCGCCGTGGGCCCTGGAAGAATATGGCTTTCGCAGCATCATCGCGCCGAGCTACGCCGACATCTTCTTCAACAACAGCTTCAAGAACGGCTTGCTGCCGATCATCTTGAGCGATGCCGAAGTGGATGAGTTGTTCCAGCAGGTGGAAGCCGATGTGGGCTACCAGTTGACCATCGACCTGGCGGCACAGACCGTGACCCGTCCGGACGGCAAGGTGTATCACTTTGAAGTGGACGCCTTCCGCAAGCACTGCCTGATCAATGGCCTGGACGATATCGGCCTGACCTTGCAGGACGGCGATGCGATTGCCGCGTTTGAAACCAAACACCGGGCCAGCCAGCCTTGGTTGTTTCGTGACGCTTGATTCCATGTAGACCGGACTGGCCCCTTCGCGAGCAAGCCCGCTCCCACATTTGATTGCATTTCAACTGAAGGAACTCGGTCGAATGTGGGAACGGGCTTGCTCGCGAAAGGGCCAGCAACAGCAACACAAAAACCAGGGACATCATCATGACCAGCACCGCCCACACCCAAGTCGTGCAAAAACAATTCGGCGAACAGGCCTCGGCCTACCTGAGCAGCGCAGTACATGCTCAAGGCACCGAATTCGCGCTGCTCCAGGCCGAACTGGCCGGGCAGGGCGCTGCACGACTGCTGGACCTGGGTTGCGGCGCCGGTCACGTGAGTTTCAACGTGGCACCGTTGGTTAAAGAAGTGGTGGCGTACGACCTGTCCCAACAGATGCTTGACGTGGTCGCCGCCGCTGCCGTGGACCGTGGCCTGGACAACATCCGCACCGTGCACGGCGCCGCCGAGCGCCTGCCGTTTGCCGATGGCGAATTCGACTTCGTGTTCAGCCGCTACTCGGCGCACCATTGGAGCGACCTGGGCCTGGCCCTGCGTGAAGTGCGCCGGGTGCTCAAACCGGGTGGCGTGGCCGCTTTCGTGGACGTCTTGTCACCGGGCAGCCCGCTGTTGGACACTTACCTGCAAACCGTCGAAGTGCTGCGCGACACCAGCCACGTGCGTGACTATTCCGCCGGCGAGTGGATGCGCCAGCTCAGCGAAGCGGGTTTGCATGTGCGCAACAGCAGCCGCCAGCGCCTGCGCCTGGAATACACCTCGTGGGTCGAGCGCATGCGCACCCCAGAGGTATTGCGTGCCGCGATCCTGGAGCTGCAAAAGGCAATGGGCCAGGAAGTGCGCGATTATTTCGAGATTCAAGCCGACGGCACCTTCAGCACCGACGTGCTGGTGGTGTGGGCCGAACGCTGATTAATTTTCCCCGACCTGCCCACGGGCGGGTCGCTTGATGAAATGAGGAACGCATGAGCAAGCAGATTCTGATTCTCCCTGGCGACGGCATTGGTCCGGAAATCATGGCCGAAGCGGTCAAGGTGCTGGAAGTGGCTAACGCCAAGTACAGCCTGGGCTTCGAACTGAGCCACGACGTGATCGGCGGCGCGGCCATCGACAAGCACGGCGTGCCTCTGGCCGACGAAACCCTGGAGCGTGCCCGCGCAGCCGACGCCGTGCTGCTGGGCGCCGTGGGTGGCCCGAAATGGGACAAGATCGAACGTGACATCCGCCCTGAGCGCGGCCTGCTGAAGATCCGTGCGCAACTGGGCCTGTTCGGCAACCTGCGCCCGGCGATCCTTTACCCGCAACTGGCGGACGCTTCCAGCCTGAAGCCGGAAATCGTCGCGGGCCTGGACATCCTGATCGTCCGCGAACTGACCGGCGGTATCTACTTCGGCTCGCCACGGGGCGTGCGCGAGTTGGAGAATGGCGAGCGTCAGGCCTACGACACCCTGCCGTACAGCGAGAGTGAAATCCGCCGTATCGCCCGTGTCGGTTTCGACATGGCCCGTGTGCGTGGCAAGAAGGTCTGCTCGGTGGACAAGGCCAACGTATTGGCGTCCAGCCAGCTGTGGCGTGAAATCGTCGAAGAAGTCGCCAAGGACTACCCGGACGTCGAGCTGAGCCACATGTACGTCGACAACGCCGCCATGCAGCTGGTGCGTGCACCGAAGCAGTTCGACGTGATCGTCACCGACAACCTGTTCGGCGACATCCTGTCCGACCAGGCCTCGATGCTTACCGGTTCCATCGGCATGCTGCCGTCGGCCTCCCTGGATGCCAACAACAAGGGCATGTACGAGCCGTGCCACGGTTCGGCGCCGGACATCGCCGGGCAGGGCATTGCCAACCCGTTGGCGACCATTTTGTCGGTGTCGATGATGCTGCGTTACAGCTTCAACCTGACCGACGCCGCGGATGCCATCGAGCAGGCTGTGAGCCTGGTGCTCGACCAGGGCCTGCGCACTGGCGACATCTGGTCCCAGGGTTGCACCAAGGTCGGTACGCAAGAAATGGGCGACGCAGTAGTCGCCGCGCTGCGGAATCTGTAATCTCTCGGGCCCGCTTGCAGATGTTGCTGCAAGGCGGCCCACTTTTGAACAAGGTGTAGTTGCGATGAAACGTGTAGGTCTGATCGGTTGGCGCGGTATGGTCGGTTCCGTGCTCATGCAGCGGATGCTGGAAGAGCAGGATTTCGATCTTATTGAGCCGGTGTTTTTCACCACCTCCAATGTAGGTGGTCAAGGGCCGTCCGTGGGCAAGGACATTGCTCCGCTCAAGGACGCCTACAACATTGAAGAACTGAAGACCCTCGACGTCATTCTGACCTGCCAGGGTGGCGACTACACCAGCGAAGTCTTCCCCAAGCTGCGCGAAGCCGGCTGGCAGGGTTACTGGATCGACGCCGCTTCCAGCCTGCGCATGCAGGATGACGCGGTGATCGTGCTGGACCCGGTCAACCGCAAGGTGATCGACCAGCAACTGGACGCGGGCACCAGGAACTACATCGGCGGCAACTGCACCGTCAGCCTGATGCTGATGGGCCTGGGCGGCTTGTTCGAAGCCGGCCTGGTGGAGTGGATGAGCGCCATGACCTATCAGGCGGCCTCCGGTGCCGGCGCGCAGAACATGCGTGAACTGATCAAGCAGATGGGCGCGACCCACGCCGCTGTCGCCGATCAACTGGCTGACCCGGCCAGCGCGATCCTCGACATCGACCGCCGTGTGGCCGAGGCCATGCGCAGCGAGGCGTACCCGACCGAGAACTTCGGTGTGCCATTGGCCGGCAGCCTGATCCCGTGGATCGACAAGGAACTGCCTAACGGCCAGAGCCGTGAAGAGTGGAAGGCCCAGGCCGAGACCAACAAGATCCTCGGTCGCTTCAAGAGCCCGATCCCGGTGGACGGTATCTGCGTGCGCATCGGCGCCATGCGTTGCCACAGCCAGGCGTTGACCATCAAGCTGAACAAAGACGTGCCGATCGCCGATATCGAAGGGCTGATCAGCCAGCACAACCCTTGGGTCAAGCTGGTGCCGAACAACCGTGATATCAGCATCCAGGAACTGAGCCCGAACAAGGTGACCGGTACCCTGAATGTGCCGGTTGGCCGTCTGCGCAAGCTGAACATGGGGACGCAGTACCTGGGCGCGTTCACCGTCGGCGACCAACTGCTGTGGGGCGCGGCTGAGCCGTTGCGTCGCATGCTGCGGATCTTGCTGGAGCGGTAATCGCTGCTGGTAATAAGAAACCCGCGTTCTGGTGACAGGCGCGGGTTTTTTATTGCGCGCTCGGGCCTCTTCGCGAGCAAGCCCGCTCCCACATTCGAGCGAGTTTCTTCAGTTGAAATGCGATCAAATGTGGGAGCG